>JAISBS010000077.1 GCA_031266075.1 Treponema sp. | reverse complement strand
CCAAAGCCCGTTCTGTCCGGGTAAGCCTAACCTTGTATTGTTTTCCTCTCATTGTCTTTCCCCTCCTGTTGAGAATATTTGTTTTTATTATAGGTACTTTGGAAGAATCAGTCTACTACCTATATATTGTCAATAAAAAAAATTGATGAAAAAATGTATACTCGCGTTGATATGCAGCCGGACATTCAAGGCCGTGCGCTTTCCGCCGTATCAGATGGTTCTGAGATGATATTGTTTGAAAAAAACACAGGGAATATTGAAATGCGTACATCCATCAATACAGGGGCCCCTCAAAAAATCAACTCTTTTTCTTACGAAACATCCATGAGCAAAGTCGATCTTTCACATATCAGAAAAGAAGCCCAGCGCCTTGCATTGGATACCAGAGAAGATCATGATTCAAATTCTTTTGAAGTAACTCTGCCGCCAGCTCTCAGCAACAATCCCCATGAAGACTATGTTTCAATCAAGGCTGTTTTCGATACTGCCAGAGAATTGCTTTCCCGTGTTGAAATTCTTTCCCTGGTAAAGAATGATGGCACGAAAAAGAAATCCACTGTTATTTCTTTATACCAGCAATACCAGCATACGTACATCAAAACAGGCCAAATCACGACTGTTGAAAACCAAAACCAAAACCCAAATAGCCAGATTGATTCGGATAATTCTGCATATTCCAACCGCAATATACACATTGTAGAACAATACTCCGAAATAGAAATAAATACCGTCCCAAACGATGTTTTTCAAGTTCCAGGCGGTTTCTGATCACGCGGCCTCACCGCCTCACCGCCGCTTCGCCGCCGGGCCCTATGGCATATACACCCTGGGGACCCGTTTGCTGATGTTGCAGGTTATTTCGTAGGGGATGGTTCCCAGCCGGGCCGCCAGTTCCGCCGCATCGGGGGCGGCGCCGCCGAAGACCGCCGCCTCTTCCCAGCGGGCAATGTCCGTTTCCGGCCCCAGATCCGCCATGCACTGATCCATGCAGATTCTGCCCGCCAGGGGGTAGAGACGGCCCCGAATCAGCACCTGCCAACTGCCGCTTAAAAGCCGGGGAAGGCCGTCGCCGTAACCTACCGGCAGGGTGGCGATACAGGTGTCGCGGGGACTTGTCCAGGTTCTGCCGTAGGAGACGCTTTCGCCCGCTTGTATTCGCCTGATAAACGTAATACGGGTTACCAGTTCCATCACCGGTTCGGCGGCAAAGTCCGCGCCGCTGAGGTTGTAGCCGTAAAGGAGGATTCCCGGCCTCACCATGTCGAGCCAGGAATCTTCGTGGAGCAGAAGAGCCCCGGAATTGGCGGCGTGGACGATGCCGGGGTCTACGCCCGCCGCCCGGATCCCCGCCACCGCTTCCCGGAACCGGACAAGCTGTCCCTCCGTGTAGGCCCGGTCTTCCGGCAGGCCGGAATCGGCGGCGGCCAGATGGGTGGCGGTTCCCGCATATTCCAGGGCCTTTTCCCCGGCGATAAAGGCGGCCAGGCCGGGGGCCTCTGCCGGAGAACAACCCAGGCGGCCCATGCCGGTATCGATTTTCAGATGAATTGGACAGCGGGCCCCGGCGGCGGCGGACCGGGCCAGGGCCCCGGCAAATTCCCGGTCCGACACCAGCGGCGTAAGGGCGAACCGCGGAATGTCGGGGATTTCCTCCGGCAGAGCCTGGGAAAGGAGGAGGATCGGGGCGTTTATACCCGCCTCCCGGAGTTCCGCCCCCTCGGAAACGGCGGCCACCGCCAAATGGGAAGCCCCGGCAGCCAGGGCCGCCCTGGCAATTTGAACCGCCCCGTGGCCGTAGGCGCCGGCCTTGACCGGCACACAGATCCGGCGGCGGGGACCTATCCGTTCCCGCACGGCCCGGAGGTTTCGGCAAAACCGGTCCAGATGTATCAGCGCCCTGGTGGCTCTCATGGGCCTATCATAGACCACAAGCCTCCGGGCGGGCTAGTGTTTGCTCCGCTTCGCGCATAAAATCTCCAAAAATCACCGATTAGGCGATTTTTTACCGTGCGAACTGCGCTCGAACCGAAGGTTCGCAGGAGCCCATTTATCGTGGTTTTTGTGTCTTTTTTCATGGGAAAAAAACACAAAAATCCACAAGCGCAACAGGCTTCTAGAATTATTTTGCGTTATATAATATAATTTATAGTGAATATGAGTATCCGATATGCTGTGCCGGCATTGGCTATCCTGCTTGGTTCCTCTTTTCTTTTAAGCTGCGGGGAGTTGGATGCGGTATTCCCCTCTTCGGGAACCTATCAGGTTGACGCACTGGTCAACAAAGAACTATCCCTCTCCAAAAGCTCCCTTATCAGCAAGGGCGATAAAATTTACCCCTATTTTGCCAGTCCGGTAAGCGGCGACCCGGATGTCAGGGGGCTTGCCGTCTTTTTACAGACCCCTGCGGGACAGACGGCGGGCGCACGGATCCGTTACACCCTCAAGACCGGGACGGCGGCAAAAACCGAAGAACAGACCTCCTCCCGGCAGGACGTTCCGGCGGAAATTCTGGTTTCCGTCAACACGATGGACAAGGATCTTCCCTCCTTTTCCCTGCCGGAAACCCTGGAGGCCGGCCCCTATATTATGGTGTACCAGGTTCTTGGGGAAGACAGCGTGCTGTTCCGGGATGAAAAAAACGTATACTACCTGAAAGACGCCAAATTCTCCCTGGACAAGATTAGAACCTACCTTCCCGGCGTTTCCGCTTCCCCCCTTATTCCCCAGGGAATCGTTGTTATGCTGGAAGCCCAGGTGGATTCCGATGAACGGCTGGATCCCTATATTATTTGGTACAGCGGGAAAAAACGGATCAGCGAAGGATATGCCGTCCGGGGATCCGGACGGATCCTCTGGAACGCGCCGGAAGAAGTTGGCTTTCAAACCATCCGGGCGGAACTCCTTCCCCAGGGACCCGTTTCAAATTTTGCGGGCAAATTCACGGAAATTTCCCTTCCGGTAGCGGCGGCGGCCCATATTCCGGGGGCCTTTTCCGGCGATCCGGATCAAATTGCCTGGCGCTACGAGTTGCAGGGCGACCTGAAAGATTCGCAGGCGCCGGACTCCGCCGTCCGGGAACTGGTGTTCAGGGGGACGAAGAAAAACCCCCAGTGGATGCCGGGCGATACGGTATACGGCCTGGGGACCGGCGCCGGGGACGTATATGCCCTTTCCGCTTTTTCTTTTGCCGCCCCGGAAGACCAGGCCGAAAAAACAGAACAGGCCGGGCGCTTTATGCTGCGTTTCCAGCCGGTTGAGGCGGGCCCTGTTTTCGGCATCCGCCTTGATTCCGTTCCTCCCGCCGGGCCGGTTTTTCTGAACCTTTCTTTTTCGGGAGAAGACCTGAGCCTGGAAATCACGACCCCGGAAAAATCCGAATCCGTTTTCCTGGACTACAGCCCCGGCGAAACGGAAAGCTTCGTTTCCCTGTTTATCGACTTTGCCGCCGGGAACGGTTTTTTTGAAGCCCGCCTGAGCCGGGAAAACAGCAGACAGCCCCCGGCGCGATCACGAAAACTTGCCATTTTGAGCCCTCTCATGGGCACCGGGAGTCTCCAACTGGGGGCTCCCCTGGGGCAGGCCGTCCCTGGCCAAAAGGCGGACGAGCCGCAGGCGGAACAAAGTTTCCCCATATCCGCGATTTTTGATGAATTCGCCCTGGTCCGGGGGAATCACGTGCCCCGGATTGAGATGGAGGCCGAAAAAGTTTCCCCGAAACCGGACACGGAAGAAGCGGCCCTCCTGGAAGCGGAATCCGTAAAACCGCCCCGGAGCGAAGAAGAAACCCCGGAACCGCAGAACCTTTCCTAAGGGATCATGAGCGTTACCAGGGCGTGCATGGCCCTTGCCGCCGCGCTGTTTTTTTCAGCCTGCGCGGGGGAGCCGCCAAAAATCATCATCAAACCGGAAAGTCCCCGGGAAGCCGTCCCGCCCGGCGCGGAAGGCCGGATCCTTGATCACCAAAACGCGGCCCAGGGGGAAATGCCCGAATGGGTAAGCCGCTACCTTGCGGGGGGCAACCGGGGCGTGGAAGAGATGGAACCCTACCGGAACTTCTGGGTTTTTGTGGGAACCAACCGGGGAACCAACTTCACGGCCCTGAGCCATTGGGCTGGCGGCTTTACCCCGGCCCAGGATTTTCCTCGGCTGGCGGCGCTGCGGATAGAAGCCCGGCTTATCGGAGCCGCGTCCCTCTATCCCGATGACGAATACGGGGAATTTTTTGAAACCCTGGTAAAAAAGGCCTCCGATGCGGCATATACCGGGGTGATTCGGGAAGACGCTTTCTGGATTTTGCGCCAATACCATCAAAGCGATGAAGAAAATTCCTCCCTTCGGGAGCAGTACGAATTTTTTGTCCTCACCGCCATCGAAAAAAACGAATTCCAGTTCCAGGCCAGGGCGATTATGGCGGACATTAAAACGGCGGTCTCTCCCACCAGGGATCAGGCCGCCGCCATAAACCGGATTAAGGAGACTTTTTTCGAGGATTTTTGATATACTCTTTCCATGATGGAACCGCTGTTACTGTGGGGTCTGGGCCTCATCAAATCGGTACAGACAATCGCGAATCCGCCCCTCACTTTTTTTATAAAGGTGATAACCCAACTGGGGGCCGTCCCGGTCTATGTGATCCTCCTGTCCCTGATTTTCTGGTGCGTTGACGAAAAAAAAAGCTTCCGCCTGAGTATGGCGGTGATGATCTCCGGCTGGATCAACCTGGCCCTGAAATTCCTGCTGGACCAACCCCGGCCCTTCTGGGCGGCCTACGATCCCGCAGTGGGCCTTATCCATGAACGGTTCGGGGGCCTCCCCTCGGGCCACGCCCAGACCTCCCTGGTCATGTGGATCATTGTTGCCTCCTGGGGGGGGCGGAAATGGCGCTACATCCCGGCAGCGGCGCTGATCCTGTTGATCGGATTTTCCCGGATCTATCTGGGGGTTCATTTCCCCACCGACGTGTTTGCCGGCTGGCTTATCGGAGGCCTTATCTGCGCCGCATATTTTTTTCTTGTCCCCCGGATCGAAACGACGCTGAAACCAGGGGGCCTCCGGGCAAAATTGATGGTTTCCGCAGCCATTTCTTTTCTAATGATCCTCTACCGTCCTGTGGACGACCTGTTGATGCCCGGCGCGGCCCTGTTGGGCATCGGGGCGGGATACAGCCTGAACGTCCACTTTCTGAAATTCAGGGCCGCCGCGCTGTTTGGGCGCCGGGGGACGGCAAAATGGCTTACCCTCCTGGGCCGTTTTGCCCTGGGCCTGGCGGGGATTTTGTTCATTACCTTTGTTTTCAGCCGCCTCCTCCCCGGCAGCGGTTCCGGCCTGTACCGGATATTCCTTTTTCTCCGCTACGCTCTTTTGGGACTCTGGGTTTACACCGGGACTCCCTGGCTGTTTCAGCGGGCCGGACTGGTGGAACGGGGCTGAGGATGGAAAAAACCGCCGGCCCTGCCGCCGCCGCTCTTCCCGGTTTCCACGCGGGCCGGCCTTCCTACGGCGAAGAAGGGCCCATCGCGGCCTTTGCCACTCCGCCAGGGGAAAGCGCCCTGACCCTGATCCGCTGTTCCGGTAAAAACGCCGTGGAACTGGCGGCTTCGGTTTTTTCCCGGCCCCGGAAACTCCGGGAGGCCCCGGCCAATTCCGTTATCCACGGCTGGATTCTGGCCCCTGGTGAAGGCGGCGGGGCCGGAGCCGGCGGGGACAGGGCCGGTACTGACGAGAGTGGAGCCGGCGGGGCCAGGGAAAGAATCGATGAGGTGCTTGCCGCGGTATACCGGGCCCCCAAAAGCTACACCGGGGAAGAGGGGCTGGATATTTCCTGCCACGGAGGGCTGGCCGCCGGGCGGGCGGTCATGGGGGCTCTCCGGGCCGCGGGCTTCCGGGACGCCCTGCCGGGGGAATTCACCCTCCGGGCCTTTCTCAACGGCAAATTGGACCTTACCCAGGCCGAATCGGTGATGGAACTGATAGCCGCCCGGGGTGATATGGGCCGCCGCCGGGCGGTGGGCCGCCTTTCGGGGGCTCTGGAGGCAGAAATCCGGGGGGTGAAAAACCTGTTGGTGGAGACCCTGGCGGGGACGGAGCTTTTTCTGGATTATTCGGAGGATGAACTGGAGACCGGCGGTCCGGAAGCTCTGGGGCTCCTGCCGGAACGGCGCCGGGCGGAGGAAGCGCTGGCCCGGCTGGAGAAGCTGGCCGCCTCCTGGATCGTGGAACAGCTCTGCCGGGACGGGATTCTGGCAGTCATCGCCGGGCGGCCCAACGCGGGAAAATCCAGCCTCTTCAACCTGCTGCTTCGGGAGGAACGATCCATCGTAACCGAAATCCCCGGCACCACCAGGGACTGGATCGAAGGCTGGCTGTCCCTCGACGGCTTCCCCCTGCGGCTTATGGATACCGCGGGGCTTCGGGAAAGCGGCGGGCCGGGGGCGGATCCGGTGGAGCGGATCGGCATGGAGCGAAGCCGGGAACTCATCGAAGAGGCGAATCTGATCCTCTACGTCATCGACGGCGCGGCGGGCCTTTCCGGTGGAGACCGGACCTTCCTTGCGGCTTGCCCCGCCGCTGGTTTACCGGGCCATACCGGGGAAAAACCCGGCGGGCACAGACCGGAACGGGACGGAGCGGGCCCTTGCCAAGAGCCGCCGGTCATCATCGTCTGGAACAAGGCCGACATTGCCCCCCCGCCCGCCGGGCCTTTCCCCGGCGGGAAACCCCTGGCCGTGAGCGCCAAAACCGGACAGGGCTTACCGGAACTGATCGACGCCCTTACGGCCGCCATCCCGAAGATCGCCGGGGGGGATTGGGGAAACGGGGCCCCCGAATCGCCGGGGATCGGGACGGCCCGGCAGAAGGAGCTTATCGACACGGCCAGGGCCGCAGTGGGGGAAGCCCTGTCCCTCTCCGCCCAGGGGGAGGCACTGGATATTATCGCCCCCCTGCTTCGGGAAGCGGTAAATGCCCTGGGGGAAATCACCGGGGAAGTCTCCACCGCGGAGATTCTGGAAACCATGTTCAGCCGTTTTTGCGTGGGTAAATAATGGACTACGATTGCATTGTCATCGGCGGCGGCCACGCGGGGATCGAGGCGTCCCTGGCCACGGCCCGGCTGGGCCTTTCCACCCTCCTCATCACCCAGAACCCCGACCGGATCGGGGCCCTTTCCTGCAACCCCGCGGTGGGCGGGCTTTCCAAGGGGAACCTGGTCCGGGAGGTGGACGCCCTGGGGGGCGAGATGGCAAAGCTCATCGACCGGACGATGATCCAGTACCGGGTGCTGAACCGTTCCCGGGGCCCCGCGGTACAGGCTCCCCGGGCCCAGGCGGATAAGGCCCGCTATCAGGCCGCGGCCCGTTCCGCGGTGGAGGGACAGCGGGGCCTTGCCGTCATGATGGATACGGTAATTGACCTCCTGGCCGCCGGGGATGATGACGGGTTCGCGCCGGGGGGCCGTGCCGGAAGCGGCGGGCCGGTTCCCGCAGTGCGGGGGGTCGTTACCCGGCGGGGACACAAAATCTCCGCGCCCCTTGTGATCCTGGCCGCCGGGACTTTTATGGAGGGAAAGATATTCATCGGTGAATACGACGCCCCGGAGGGCCGTTTGGGCGAGGAAGCCGCCCTGGGGCTGGGAAGTAGCCTCCGCCGCCGGGGGTTCCCCGCGGGACGGCTCAAAACCGGGACCCCCGCCCGGATCGCCGGGGATTCCATCGACTATTCAAAAATGGAACGGCAGGACGGAGAAAGCCCGGAACCCTTTTCCTTTGATGTGGATCCGGGCGTTGATCTTTTCTCCCCCCGAAACAGCGGGGGGCGGATTTTGGTTCCCTGCTGGATCACCCACACGACCTCCAAAACCCACGAGATCATCCGGGCCAACATTCACCGTTCCCCCCTGTACGGCGGGAAGATCACCGGCGCGGGCCCCCGGTACTGCCCCTCTATCGAAGACAAAGTGGTTCGTTTTCCCGAACGGGATCGCCATCATATCTTTATCGAACCTGAGGGGCTGGAAACAAACGAGATGTATATGAACGGGGCCTCAAGCTCCCTACCCGAAGACGTACAGCAGGATTTTATCCGCAGCATCCCCGGTCTGGAGGAAGCCCGGATCGTCCGCCCCGCCTATGCGGTGGAATATGATTACCTTGACCCCCTGGACCTCTACCCCAGCCTGGAATCCAAGCGGCTCTCCGGTTTTTTTGTTGCCGGGCAGACCAACGGCAGTTCGGGCTACGAGGAGGCGGCGGCCCAGGGCATTATGGCGGGGATCAACGGAGCCCTGAAACTTCGGGGAGAGCCGCCGCTGATCCTCAGCCGGGCGGAAGCCTATATCGGTGTGCTGGTGGACGACCTGACCACTCTGGGAACCAAAGAACCCTACCGGATGTTTACCAGCCGGGCGGAACACCGCCTGGTTCTGCGCCACGACACGGCGGATACCCGGCTGACCCCCCGGAGCAGATCGATGGGCCTTGCGGCGGATGAGCGGTGGGAGCGGTTCACCAAAAAGACCGAAGCCCTGGATGCGATCCGGGAACTGCTGCGAAACCAAAAGGTTCCCGGCCCGGATGCTTTGGAACAATCCGGCGCTGCCCTCCGTTCCCACGGCGGGGAAAGCCTGGAACGGTGCCTCACCGATTCAGCCGTAACCCTGGGGGACATCATTCCCTGCGCCCCGGAGCTGTCCGCCTATCCCGCCGAGTGGCTGGAGCGGGCCCGGCTGGATATAAAATACGCGGGTTATATAGAAAAAGAAAACCGGGCCGCCGCCAAGGCCGGCAAACTGGAGGCCGTCAAACTCGGCCCGGATATGGACTACGCCGCCATCAAGGGACTCTCGGCGGAAGCAAAAGAAAAGCTTAAAACGGTCAGGCCCCTGACCCTGGGACAGGCGGCCCGGATCCCCGGCGTACGGCAGGGGGACATTGCCCTGCTGTTGGTGCTGGCCAATCGCTGAAAATTCCCGCCCGCATCAGCCCGGCGGCCAGTGCATGAACCGGCCCCCCAGCACATGGATGTGGAGGTGATCCACGGTCTGGCCCCCGTCGGATTTGCAGTTGACCACAAACCGGGCGCCCTTTTCCCCGCAGCCCTGCTCCGCCGCCAGTTCCTGGGCTCTGAACAGGAGTTCCCCCAAAAGGCCGCTGTCCGCCTTTTCCATTTCCATAACATTTTTAATATGTTTTTTGGGGATCACCAAAAAATGAACCGGCGCCTGGGGAGTAATGTCGTGAAACGCCAGCGTCCGGTCATCCTCGTAAATTTTTTTGCAGGGGATTTCCCCGGCAATAATTTTGCAGAAAATACAATCGTCCATAATGAAAAGTATAACACAGGACGCGGGAATATGATACTGGACTTGTTCAATAACCCGGTTGGTTATCGCGGACTAAAGTCCGACACAAGTCTCGCAAGAAACCCTGCGGGTTTCAATGCTCCGCATTTTTGCTGCTTTTAAGCGGAAGTTGTTCAA
>JAISBS010000102.1 GCA_031266075.1 Treponema sp. | reverse complement strand
GTCCTGGGCTGCGTGATGATGCGGAAGTGCCACGAAAACACCTGCCCCATGGGAGTGGCCTCCCAGGACCCGGAACTGCGGCGGCGGTTTACCGGGAAAAGCGAACACCTCATCAACTTCTTCCGCTTTCTCGCCGAAGAAGTCCGGGAGATCATGGCGTCTCTGGGATTCCGCCGCTTTGACGACCTGGTGGGCCGGGCGGACCTGCTGGTTCAGCGGAAAAGCGACAAGCCCAAGGCCGCGGGAGTGGATCTTTCCCGCCTCCTCTATAAGGCCGAAGGCCCCGCGGAGATCCCCGGAGGCCGGGAAACCCGCTGCGTGCAGGATCAGATCCACCGGATAGACGATGTGCTGGACCGGCGGCTCATTGAAAAATGCCGCCCGTCCCTGGATAACAAAACCCCCACGGCCCTGACCATGCCGGTGAAAAACACCGACCGCGCCGCAGGGACCATGCTTTCCTGGGAGGTCTCCAAACGCTTCGGCGGCCAGGGCCTGCCGGAAAATTTTATCACCATCGACTTTAAGGGTTCCGCGGGCCAGAGCTTCGGCGCCTTTCTTGCGCCGGGCCTTACGTTCCGGCTTGCCGGGGACGCCAACGACTATCTGGGAAAGGGCCTTTCCGGCGGGCGCATCGTCGTGGCCCCGCCGGAGGGTTCAAGCTTCCCGACCGAAAAAAACATCATCGTGGGCAACACGGTTCTCTACGGCGCCACCTCCGGGGAACTCTACGCCGCCGGGGTAGCGGGGGAACGGTTTTGCGTGCGGAACTCCGGGGCACTGGCGGTGGTGGAAGGCACGGGGGACCACTGCGCCGAATACATGACCGGGGGCCGCCTGGTAGTGTTGGGGGCCGTGGGCCGGAACTTCGCCGCCGGTATGTCCGGGGGCATCGCCTATGTGTTTGACCAAAACGGCAATTTTGAATTTTTCCTCAACAAAGGGATGGTGGAACTTTCGGGCCTGGAAACCGGGGAAGATGAAACATTTGTGAAAGACAGCATCAATAAACATATCTACTGGACCAATTCCGCATACGCCAAATCCATTGTGGCCGGCTGGGAGGAAAACCGCCGGCACTTTATCAAGGTTTTGCCGGTGGAATACAAACGGGCCCTTCAACAGATGAAGCTGGCGGAACTGGATCGGAAGCTCTACGACATCCGGGAACGGGAAGAATTGAGCGTTAAGAATTGATGATGAGAAGAGAGGTTTGACGTGGGCGATCCCAAGGGTTTTTTGAAGATAAAGCGGCAGGTTTCGGGCTACCGGCCCGTGGAAGCGCGGATCAACGATTACAGCGAGGTTGAGACCCGGCTGGGCGATGAAGACCGGCGGGCCCAGGCAGCCCGGTGTATGGACTGCGGGGTGCCCTTTTGCCATTGGGCCTGTCCGGTGGCCAACGTCATGCCCGAGTGGCAGGACCGGATCTACCGGAACGACTGGGCTGGGGCCTGGGCGGTGCTGGAGAACACCAACCCCTTCCCGGAATTTACGGGCCGGGTCTGCCCCGCCCTCTGCGAGGCTTCCTGTGTGCTGGGGGCCAATGATGAGCCGGTAACGATCCGGCAGAATGAACTGGCGGCCATTGAAAAAGCCTTTGACCTGGGGCTGGTACTGCCCCGGCCCCCCCGGACGCGGAACGGCAAAAAAGTGGCGGTGGTAGGGGCCGGCCCCGCAGGGCTTTCGGCGGCCTATTTTCTCAACCGGGAGGGCTTTTCCGTTACCGTCTACGAAGCGGACGAGAAGCCGGGCGGCTACCTCCGCTACGGCATCCCGGACTTCAAACTGGACAAACATTTTATTGACCGCCGCGTAAAACTCATGGAAGCGGAAGGGGTGATCTTCAAAACCGGCGCCCGGATCGGCGAAGCCCGCTACGGTTTCGGCAGCGCTTTTGCCGGCGGCGGGAGCGGCGGCGCCCCGAAGAACGGCGCCGTTCCCCCGGCAGTCATCGACCCGAAAGAACTGGAGGCCGGTTTCGATCTGGTTCTCCTTACCATCGGCGCCCGGGAGCCCCGGGATCTGAGCGCGCCGGGGCGGGAATATTCCGGCATTGTGCAGGCATTGGATTACCTTTCCCTGCAAAACCGGGTTCTGGGCGGGGAGCATCCGGGGCTGGAACCCATCACCGCCTTTGGCAAACGGGTGGTGGTCATCGGCGGCGGGGACACGGGCTCCGACTGCGTGGGAACCGCCAACCGCCAGGGGGCCAGTTCGGTTACCCAGATTGAGGTATTGCCGAAACCCCCGGAACACCGCCCCCCGGAGGAACCCTGGCCCCTCTGGCCCAAGGTGCTGAAAACTTCCAGTTCCCACCTGGAGGGGGGGGAGCGGCTCTGGTCCGTCAACACCAAGGCTTTTACCAGCAAAGACGGCGCGGTCAAGTCCATTTCGGCCTGCCGTGTGGACTGGGCCCAAAAAGAGGGCCGCTGGGTGATGGCGGAGATCCCCGGCTCCGAATTCGAGATCCCCGCGGATCTGATACTCCTGGCCATGGGCTTTACCCACGTAGTGCAGGGGGGCATCGTGGACGCCCTGGGCCTTGCGCTTGACAGCCGGGGCAATATCCGCACTGAGGGGAGTTTTCACACCTCGAACCCCAAAGTCTGGGCCGCCGGGGATTCCCGGAACGGGGCGAGCCTGGTGGTCCGGGCCATCGCCGACGGCAGGGCCGCGGCGGAGGCCATCGCAGCCAGCCTGTAAACGGCCATGAAGCGCGGCGATTGAACCAAGACCCCTCCACCCGTCCGCCTCAATTCTTTGGGAACGTAAAAAAACGCGAAAAATTCCGGCCTCTGTTGCCTTTCCCCGGCAAAATTGTTATATTATATGTTACCGACCGGTCGGTAACATTTGTAGGAACAAACGAGGAGCGGGCATCAGGCCATGGCGCTGATTACCAGAGAAGACATTATCAAGGCCGCTTTCCGGGTCTGGGGACGGGAACTGTACCTCGCCACCAGTCTGCGCGATTTGGCCGGGGAACTGGGGGTCAGCAAGGCCGCTCTGTACCGGCATTTCAGGAACAAAGAGGCCATTCTGGACGCCATGTACGAGCATTTTTTTGACGATTTCACCGCCTTTGTCAAGGACGAATACGACCGGGCGCGGGGAGCCGCGCATTACCGGGAAAGCGCCGGCATTTTCAGCCGCAGCATTATTGAATATTACGCCCGGAACCGGGATGCCTTTATTTTTTCCCTTATGCAGGTCTTTGACAACCGGAAACTCGGGGATACCGGTGAGGCGCTACGCCGCCGGGGCATGGATATTGACTGGTTTTGGCTTCACGCCGAGCCGAACCGGAACCACCCGCCCTTGTTTCAGATGAGCCTGGCGACCCTGATGTTTTGGGTGGCGGTTTTCCACAACCGGGACCAGCCGGTAAAAGGGAAGCTGAACGAAAAAAATCCAACGGAGGCGGAGATTCAGGCCCTCATCAGCCGGCTGGAGGAAATAATCACCAGGGGTATGGGGTTACAAAAGGAGCGGGTGGATGCCCTGGACTATGGGAGCCTGGAAAAAAACATCCCCCGGTCCCAGATGGATGCCTTTGAAGACGGCGATCTTCTCAAGGCGGTGGCCGAAACGGTGGCGGAAGCGGGGCCCTGGGACGCCTCGCTGGACATGATCGCCCGCCGATCGGGGCTCTCCAAAAGCGGCCTTTATGCTCATTTCAGGAACAAACAGGATATGTTGAAGCGGTTTTTTGTAACCGAATTTGAGCGGATGATCCGTTACGCCGAAGAGGGCATCGCCGCTTCGACGGTTCCCTCGGAACAGTTCTACCTGGCCCTGGTTTCCCTGGCCGATTACCTCCGGTCCCGGCAGGAGATCCTCATGGCCGCGGACTGGATCAGAACCCGGCGGATCGATCTGGGGCTGGAAATTCCTCCCCGGATGTACCGGGTTTTTCGGCCCCCAGGCTTCCCGGCGCCGGGCCGCTGTCAAATGGGGGGGGGGGGGGGGGGGGAAGACCCGGAAGTGGAGTTTGGCCCCCCGGGGTT
>JAISBS010000071.1 GCA_031266075.1 Treponema sp. | reverse complement strand
TGGGGATTTCCACCTCCGCCAGGGTATAGCCCAGCTTTTCCAGCCGCTCTTTGGCAAGCTCAAAACCCCGGCGGACCTCGTCTTCCAGCACCGCGGCCTGGGCGGCGGCGTCCAGCCCCCCCCCTTCCCCGGCGGATCCTTCCGCCGCGGCGGCGTGGATCTCCGTGGACACCGCCCGGGCTATGGCCTCCGGGGAAAGGACGCCGATGGTTTTCGTTCCGGCTTTTCCGCCGCCTGAGGGGTACAGGGGCGCGGCCTCCGGGGGGGCGTCCCTGGTGGTCTGATCCATAGGGTCCTTCCCCCGGATCAGGGAGAAAACCGCCCGGCACCGTTCCACCGTGTCCGCCAGAACGCCGGCGCATTCCAGGCTTGAGGCATAGGCCACCAGGCCGTAGCGGGAAACCGCGCCGTAGGTGGGCTTGAGCCCCACCACCCCGCAAAAAGCCGCGGGCTGCCGCACCGATCCCCCGGTGTCGGTTCCCAGGGCAAAGGGCGCCAGCCCCGCGGCCACCGCGGCGGCGGAGCCCCCGGAAGAACCGCCGGGAACCCGTTCCGTATCCCAGGGGTTGTTGGTCCGCCGGAGGGCCGAATTGTCGGTGGAGGAACCCATGCCGAATTCGTCCAGGTTGGTTTTGCCGATGACCCAGGCTCCGGCGGCCTGGAGTTTTTTTACCGCCGTGGCGGTATAGGGGGAGCGGAATTTTTCCAGCAGTTTTGATCCGCAACTCAGGGAAAAATCCTTTACCGCGATATTGTCCTTCACCGCGAAGGGAAGCCCCGCCACCGGGGAAGCGCCTGACGGCGGACTGCCCGCGGCCTGGTCCGGGGACGCGGCGGCATCGGGCCTGAATTCAATAAACGCGCCGATCCGTTTTTCCCAGTCCCGGGCGTATGATATATAAGCTTCCGGCAGTTTGAACGCCATGTTTCCCCCTTGGGAATAATATTACTTTTTGGAAAACGCCCGTACCCGTTACAGCACGTTGGGAACCACGACAAAACGGCCGTCCCGTTCCCCCGCCCGGTCCAGCAAATCTTCGGAAAGCGTATGGGAAGAAATCGCGGCGGCGGAATGTTCAATGGCGGCGTCACCGCGGAAATGACCGGAAGAAACGGCCCGTTCCACCCCCGCCGCCGGAGGGTTGTTTTTCTCTACCGGAGCGGCCCCCTCCGTATCCGCGGCCTGCATGGCGGCAAAATACCCGAGCATCTGCTCAAAGGCGGGAAAAGCCGCCGCCAATTCATCATCACCCATATTCAGATGGGCCAGCGCGGCGGTTTCCTTAAGATCGTCGATAGTCATGGCGTATTTTTACATTTCCGGGGAATTTGTGTCAAGTAATCGCGTTGGATAAGCCGCCTTCATCTTTGCGGTAAATGATCCCGCGTTTTTTATCCCGGCAGATACGGTATCAGGGCCAGGTACGCCCAGGGGATAAAGATGCCGGGGATAAGGTTGGCGACTTTAATTTCCTTCACGCTTAAAAAGTTAAAGCCGATAGCGGCGATAAGAAGGCTCCCCACGGCGGACATTTCCCGGATGATTTCCGGGGTCAGGTAGTCCCGGATGGCCAGGGACGCCAGGGTGATGCCCCCCTGGTAGATAAGCACGGGCAGGGCGGAAAAGGCCACGCCTATGCCCATAGAGGCGCCGAAGACCAGGGAGATAGAACCGTCGAGGATCGATTTGGCAAACAGGGTTTCGTGGTTTCCCTGGAGGCCGCTTTGCAGGGCGCCCACGATGGCCATAGAACCGGAACAGAAAATAATGCTGGCGGAAACAAAGCCTTTGGAAAAATTCCGTTTTGAAGAACCCCGGCCGGAAGCCGGGGCCGCCGAAGCGGTGGCATTTTCCGCGGCCGGGGCTGCCGGCGCGGCCATACCGAGCCGTTTCTCCGCCCAGAGGCCGAAGCGGTTCATCCATTTGTCAATATCGATCAGCTCCCCGATAACAGCCCCCCCCACCATGCTCATGATGAGGAGGAGCATCCGTTCGCTGTCCATAGCCCCCTTGATCCCCACATACACAATGGAAAGACCGATAGCTTTTTTGATTATTTCCTCAAAGCGATCCGGTATACCCCGGATAAGAAAACAGCCTGCCAAAGTACATACCACGATGACCGCCACATTTACCAAGGTACCCAGCATAAATTTTCACGCTCCTTTCATCCGTTACCGGTTATAGGCAAAGCGGGTTCCGGCCAACCCGCGCCACACATCATCGCATAAGGTCAAGATTTCCGGGCTCAGGGCCGCACCTTCCAGGGCCCGGATATTTTGTTCTATCTGGGAACGGCGGCTTACGCCGCTGATGATGGTCGTCACATGCGGCTGGGCGGCGCACCACTTCATGGCAAGTTCCAGAATGGAAAGGCCGTTTTTCACCGCAATCGCGGTGAGCTTGTCCACCGCGGCGAAATTTTCATCCGACCAATACCGGTCGTAGTAGTTTTTGTTATTGGCGAACCGGGTATTGGTTTCCGGCGTACCGGGCTTGTGTTTTCCCGCCAGGAAGCCCCCGGCTATGGGGTTATAGATGGTCAGGGCCATTCCATGTTCCCGGAGGAAGGGAACCAGTTCCGGTTCTATGCCGCGGGTGATCAGGTTATACACGTTCTGGGTAATTACCGGGGCGGGGAAACCCCGTTGATCACCAATGGCCAGTAGATCCGCGATCTGCCAGGCGGCGTAATTACTAACCCCGATATACCGGACCTTCCCGGCCCGGACCAAATCGGACATGGCGGAAAGCGTTTCTTCCGGCGCGGTTTTATAATCCGGTGAATGTAAATAGTAGATATCGATATAATCCGTATCCAGCCGTTTCAGGCTGGCCTCCGCGGCGGCGATAATATTCCTGCGGCTTAAGCCTGAATCGTTGGGATTGGAACCCATCCGGCCGAAGACCTTGG
Source organism: Treponema sp. (assembly GCA_031266075.1). Lineage (GTDB taxonomy): Bacteria > Spirochaetota > Spirochaetia > Treponematales > Breznakiellaceae > JAISAN01. The sequence continues at coordinate 6,665 of JAISBS010000071.1, read as the reverse complement.
TGGCCAGGATAATTTTATCCCGCCGGCCCTTTAAGCCCTTCCCCACTATCAGTTCGCTTTGACCCTGGTTATAGACATTGGCGGTGTCAAAAACATTAACCCCCTGGTCAAAGGCGTAATCCATGACCGCCCGGCTCTCCGCCTCATCGGTCTGTCCGCCGAACATCATGGTTCCCAGGCTGATCAGGGAAACCTGCAAACTGGTTTTTCCGAAATAATTGTACAACATACGGGCCTCCTTTTTTAGGGCAACGCTGATTAACTTGACGCTAATCAGCGTTGCCCTATGTATTTGCTCATTTCATTACGCAAATACCACATTAAAGTAGCACTGAGTACGCCAACGCAGTTGGCGCATTCTCAATTGAATAAATCAGTGCTTCCTTAGGGCAATATATTCCCCGCCGCCAGGTATATCTCGTACCACTCTTCTTTTGAGAGGGTAATATCCGCCGCCTTGACGCAGTCCCTGAGCCGGTCCTTGTTCATGGTTCCGGTTACCGGCTGGAAACGGGCGGGATGGCGGAGCAGCCATGCCATAGCGATGGTGGTATTTGAAACCGAATATTTTTGGGCAATCTTGTCGATCGCCGCGTTGAGGGCGGGGAATTTTTTGTCCCCCAAAAACACCCCGTCAAAAAATCCATATTGGAAGGGCGACCAGGGCTGGATAGTGATGTCGTTGAGCCGGCAAAAATCGAGCACGCTGCCGTCCCGGTTTACCGCCCGGTCATCCAGCATATTAACGTGGAGCCCCTGGGAAATCATATTGGCGTTGGTAATACTAAGCTGAAGCTGGTTGGCCGCAAGAGGCTGTTTGACAAATTTTCGCAGAAGCTGAATCTGCGCGGGATTCTGGTTGGAAACCCCAAAATGGCGGACCTTCCCCGAAGCGTGGAGAATGCCGAAGGCTTCCGCCACTTCTTCCGGTTCCATCAAAGCGTCGGGGCGGTGAAGAAGCAGAACATCAAGATACTCGGTCCGCAGCCGTTTCAGGCTCCCGTTCACCGCTTGAAGGATGTGATCTTTGGAAAAATCAAAAGCCACGCCGCGCCGGATGCCGCACTTGGTCTGAAGCAGAATCTTTTCCCGGACCGCGGGATTCATCCCCGCCGCCCCGGCGAAAATCTCCTCGCAGGCGCCGTCTCCGTAGACATCGGCGTGATCAAAAAAACAGGCCCCCAGTTCCAGGGCGGTTTTGACAAACGCCGCCGCTTCTTCTCTGCCGATTTTATTGATCCGCATACATCCCACGGCGATAACCGGAACCGGTAATCCCGATAGCCCTAAATTAATGGTTCTCATACGCTGGCGCTCCTTGTTTGTGTTTTTCCTTTTCAAAGGTTCTCGGTTTCCGAACAGATTTATTGTAAAGGTTCATCATTGCTTTATGTCAAGGGCTTCGAGGAATAGACCGGTAATGTAAATTGAACAAGCCCCCTGTTCAATGGCCGCCGTCAACGAAAACCGTCTTCCAATAAACGGTCGTCCGTGGTATTATAATTCACCTCGTTTTTCTTCAGGGAGCCTCATGGTTGAACGAATCGCTCAGGAGACGAAAATTTCCGGCACAATGAATATTTCCGCGGAACAGCACATTGCCGGTGAGCCGGCGGCGGCCGCTTTTTTTACGGTATTTGGTAATCCCTTCCTGCGGAAGATCGCGGTCAAAACCATAGGAACCATGTTTTATCAGTTTTTCTTTCGCCAATACCGGGCGGCCCTTTTTCCAGGGAGGGTTCCGGTAACGCCGGTGGATCATGATCTGGACGCGAAAATTCCCTTCGCCCCTTCATGGGGGGCGGTGTACCTTGACTTTGTGGCCTTCTGGATCAGAGCCCTCAGTTTTCTTTTCCGGGCCTATGGCCGGCGGATTTACCAAAAGGCCGGGGATTTTATCGAAACCATGGGATTGCTGTACGCTTTTGCCGCGGAGGTTTATAAAAAAAATTTTTCCACTACCCGGCGTCCTTTTTACATTGCCCGGCCCCGGTTCCTCCTGATCCATATGGTGGACCCCCATCTTATGTGTGTCCCCAGCCTCCATGTGATGGTGGTGATCCGGACCTATACAAAATTCCGGGCCATTGTCCGGGACATGGGGGACGAAATCCGGTTTGCCCCGCAAATCGCGGAGCTTAAAAACGGCGCCCTGGCGATCAGCGAGGCCATTCTATTCGTCAAACAGCACAGCGTCAACTGCATCGCCGCCGCCATGTACGCCATGACCTGTTTTATGGAAGACCTTTTCCCGGAGGAGGAAGCGGAAGATTTTTGTTCCCGGCTTTTTGTCCAGTCCCTTCCGCCGGACGACGGGGAACTTGTCAGGCGCCATATCATCAGCCTGTACCGCGAATTTTTGTCCGGGCGGGACCCTTCAAAAAACTGGGGGAACCCGCTGATCAATTTCCTCCGCCGGCGGTGGACGGCGGATTAAGGCGCCGCCTTCGACTCGATCTCCGCGGATTCATTGAAGGCATCCCAAAGATTGTCCCGGACAGGCGGCGGCGCCGTTACCCGGATCGTATCATCCTGGCGCGCCGGGTTGGGAAAACACAAAGACCGGGCGTGGAGCCTGATGCCGCCCTCTTTTTCGGAACGCCGGGCCCCGTATTTCAGGTCCCCTTTGATATGCAGCCCCAGCCGGGCAAGCTGGGCCCGAATCTGATGGTGGCGCCCGGTAACCAGTTCTATCTCGAAAAAAAGATACCGCTGCCCCCGGCCCACAAGCCGGTACCGGAGGACCGCCTGTTTCAGGCCCGGAGCGGATTTTTCAAAGGCGGTAGTCTTGTTGGTCCGGGGATCGTGTTTTATCCAGTGGATCAGTTCCCCCGATTCACGAAGTGCCGGAACCGGCGGCGGCGGTTCGGTAATGGCCCAATAACGCTTTTCCACCCGCCGCCCGCCTGCCCCGGAAAACGCGCCGCTGAGAAAAGACAGTGCCTGGGGGGTACGGGCAAAGAGGAGGCAGCCCGAAACCGGCACATCCAGCCGGTGTACCGCTGCGGGGACGAAGGGGCCGGGATACGCGGCGGCCAGGAGCGGGGAAAGATCCGTGACGTTTCCGGTGGAACCTTCCGCCGTTTCTCCGGGCCGCTTGTTCACCACCAGACAGTTTTCGTCCTCATACAGAATCCGTGAAACATCCAGGGCCGGTTTATTCTCCATCTATTATCCCCAGGCGGATCTTTTCAAAGAGTATCCGTTCCGCCGCTTCCCGCAGCCGTTCCCGGGGCAGATCGCCCCGCTGTACGGCGGCGAGGATCGCTTGGTACATACGCCGGATATTTCCGGGCCAGGCCATCACCATATCCGCCCCGGCGGCCAGGGATTTTATGGCCGCCGCTTCCGCCGTCAGTCCCGAAGCCGCCGCCGCGGCCATAGAAAAATCATCGGCGATAATAATGCCGGTAAAGCCGAGTTCCCCCCGGAGCCATGTTTCCATAACCGCCGCCGAAAGGCTGGCGTTGTTTTCCGCGTCCCAGGCGGGGACCCGGTTATGGGAGACCATCACCGCGGGAACCATGCCGGCGGCGATCAGGGCCGTAAAGGGGCGGACCATGACGGCCAGGGTTTCCCTATCCCCCGCCAGGGCCGACGCGGATACATGGGGATCGGCCCCGGTGCTGCCGGGAAAATGTTTCGCCACGGCGCCTATCCCCGCCCGGCCCATCCCCCGGATAAAAGCCCCGGCGGCTTTTTCCACAAACCGGGGGTCCGGCCCATAGGAGCGGCCCTCCAGAAAGGGGCGGTTTTCGTTGGTCAAGGTCTCCGCCAGGGGGGCAAAATTCAGAGTGATCCCCAGATCCCGGATTTCCATAGCCGAACGGAACGCGGCGTCTTCCAGAGAGGCCAGGGCTTCGTCCCACCCCCGCGCTTCCGCCAATTCCCAATAGGAACCCGCCGCCGGCAGCCGGGTGATCCCCGGGCCAAACCGGTGCACATCGCCGCCCTCGTGATCAACCGCCATAAAAGGGGGGACGCCGCGGCCCCCGGCCCCCGTAACGGCGACAAACGCCGCCCATTCCCGGAGAAAGGCTTTCGTCTCCCGCGGCTCCGTATCGAGGTTATACCGGAAGAACATGATTCCGCCGGGGGGACATTCCGCGAAGAGGGTTTTCATATCCTCGTCCAAAGTCCCTTTGCCGTCCACGCCGCTCATCATCACCTGGGCGGCCAGGAGCCGGTCATCCAGGGAGGACGCGATCCGGGCGGCTTCCCGGCGCCGCGTCTCGACAGGGTTTTCCCCGCCGGAGCGGTCCGGTTCCGCCGCCGCCTCGGCGCCCCAGCCGGGAACGCCGCCGGCAAGGGCCCACACCGAGAAGATCAACGCCGGAATAACGTTAAAGAAAAAACGCGCCATAATGTAATATCAAGCAGTATCGTTTATCTGACGGATATAGTACAGTGCTGAAGGGGAACATACGCCATGTCACTGAACTGGGTTGAGATTAACCTGATCCTTTCCGAACTGGAACTGCCGGGCTGCCAGATCCAGAAAGCGGTGCAAAGCGCCTATGACGTGCTGGGGCTGAAACTGCACGGGAAGGGTGCCACAAAAAACCTGCTTGTCTGTATAAGCCCCGGCGCCTGCCGGCTCCATGAAACAAAGCGATCGTTCCCCAAAAGCGATAAGCCCCTGCGGTTTGCCGAATTGCTCAACTCCCGGATCGTCAACGGCTGGATAACGGAAGCGGAACAGATAGGGGACAACCGCATTGTCCGGCTCCTGGTGCGGCAGGGCGGGCAGCGCTACCGGCTGTATATACGGCTCTGGTCAAACGCGGCCAACGTGATTGTCACCGACGAGGAGGGGGCCATTCTGGACGCTATGCGGCGGCTTCCCAAACGAGGGGAAGCGACCGGGGGCCGTTACGCGCCGGAAGCCCTGGCCGGGCAGGCCGCCGCGGGCCGGGAATACCGGGTCCGGGATATTCCCGGCCCCCTTTCCTTTAATGAAAAAATCGAACAGTGGTACACCGAACACGGGGGGGGCCTGTCCCTGGAAAGCCTGCGGGAACAGGCCCGGCGGAACTGCGAGGGAAGCCTGGGGCGTTTAAGCGCCTCTCTGGAAAAACTAAAAGCCAAGGGCGCGGAATTCGCCGCGGCGGACCGGCTTCGGGAATACGGGGACATCATCCTGGCAAATTCAGGAACCATCGGGCCTGATGACCTCTGGCTTGAGGCGGATAATTTTTTTTCAGGCGGCCGGATACGGATCAGGCTGGAACCCCGCAAAAGCCCCGCCGCCCAGGCGGAACACTACTACGAACAGTACCGGAAGGCAAAAAGCGGCCTCCGGAATATCGAGGAAGAAATCAAAGCCGCCGGGGAGGAGATGCAGCGGCTGGAAAAAAATCTGGCCCGGCTCCTTGCGGAAACCAATCCCCTGGTCCTGCTCAAGCTCCTCAAAACCTCAAAGGAAGGGACGGCAAGCCCTCCTGCGGCGGCGGATAAAAAACGGCCGGGCCTTTCGTTCCGGAAAAAAGACTGGCTTATCATCGTGGGGAGGGATGCGGCGGAAAACGACACCCTCCTTCGCCGGTATGTGAAGGGGAACGACCTCTGGCTCCATGCCCGGGATTTTCCCGGCTCCTATGTGTTTATCAAACAGCGGCCGGGCAAAACCGTTCCGCTGGACATCCTCCTGGACGCGGGGAACCTGGCGATCTTTTATTCCAAGGGGCGGAACAACGGCGAGGGGGATCTTTTTTATACCCCGGTAAAATACCTCCGCCGGGCCAAAAACGGCCCCCGGGGGCTGGTACTGCCTACCCAGGAAAAAAACCTCCGCATCAAAGTTGACGAAAAACGGCTTAAAGAACTGGAAAACTGCCGGATAGAAAAATAGACCCTTCCCCTTGCATACGGTATACCGGAAACTTACACTTAATATTATGGAAGATTTGATTTCTATCGTGGAGCGGGCCCGTTCCCCCATCGTGGCGGGAATGTTTTATCCCGACGATGAAATCGAAACCATAGATTGTCTTACCGCTTTCAGCGTGGACAAAGAAACCGGCCGCCGGGCCGCGGCGATTATCGCGCCCCACGGGGCCTGGGATATTTCCGGAAAAATAGCGGGGGCCGCCTTCTCCGCCGCCGCCGGAAGGTACGGGCCGGGAACGGCGGGCGATATATCCCAAATCGTTATTCTGGGCACGGTCCACGATAAAAACGAAAGCGGCATCTTCCTTTCGGAATCGGATTCCTTCCAGACGCCTTTGGGAAATCTTCCGGTAGACCGGGACTTCTGCGAGGAACTGTTGTCCTGCAACACCCTTTTTGAACTCAACGATATTCCCCACCTGCGGGAACATTCTATAGAAGTGCTCCTCCCCTTTATTAAATATTGTTTTCCCCATGTTTCGATTGTTCCTATTCTGATGGGCAATTCCCGGCAGATTCTTATCTCAACCCTGGCCCAGGCACTGCGGATCGTTTTTGAACCGGTCATGGAGGATACCCTGCTGGTGGTTTCCTGTAATCTTTCGATGAACAACAATGAAGCGCTGGCCCGGGTCCAGGCGGAAGAATGTGTCCGGTTGCTCCTGGGGAAAAAATCGGCCGAATTTTGCGCCGGCGTCCAAAACGGCCGGATCAGCGCCTGCGGCGGGGCATTGGCGGCCAGTCTTTTGGAAAGCGGCCTGGTAGACAAGCTGGAA
>JAISBS010000081.1 GCA_031266075.1 Treponema sp. | reverse complement strand
CGCCCGGAAGGTCTTATGCTCCGCCCAGTATTTCTGCCACTTGGGTTCGATGATTTCAAAGGGGTATTTGACCCCGGACTGCCTGGCCATGCGGACTCCTTGTATATGCCGGTTTTTTCCATAATATATGGCGGGGGCGGCCGGTTACAAGCGCCCGCCTGCCGCCCATACCGAAGGAATTTTCCATCCTTGTCCGGGCCGGGTTTTGGAACAGCCTCAGATGTCCCTACAATTTGTCTATCAACATTGAACATTTGCCTGAAGGGATGGGCAGGGTTTTTTTCTTTTTCCCCAGAATGTTAATCGTGAAATAATAGAGTTTTTCGCTTTCCATATGGATCTCCCAGCCTCTGCCGCTTTTGTTGGAGAGGATGGTGATCATGTTTTTTTTCAGCGAGAGGTTTTCCACTCCCATGATCTCCAGGTTTGGGATGATCCAGTCCACGGTTTTCCGGGGCAGGGAGATAAAGAGGCCCACAATGTTTTCGATGGTCAGGCAGATAGTGGAAAGGGCATCGTAGGTCAGGTAGCGGGGCCGGGGGAATTCGGCCTTTCCCGGCCAGCGGGCGGGGCCCTCTTTAAGGGGCAGGTAGGCTTCCCAGAGGCTGCCCTTGTGGTGGTCCCCGTCGGGGCTCATGGAGTCCAGGACAAAGTACAGGTGCCGGATAGCGTTTTCCCGGGCCAGTTCCCAGCGCTGGTACCGTTCCAGGCCCTTGATCACCATAAAGGTCAAGTGAGGAAACACCGAGCCCCGGTAGCCCCGGCCAGTTTCGTCAAAGGCCTTTTCGTTCACCGCCAGACTGGGAAAAGGATGGGGGGAGCCAAAAAAATCGGGATCCGAAAGTTTGGCAATGATCCGCTCCGCCTTGTCGTCGTTGGGTATCTCCGCCAAAAGCGGCCAGTAGCCGGCGATGGTTTTTACGGGAACCCGGCGTTCATTTTTGTCAATGTCATGGTAAAAGCCGCCCTCCGGGTCCCACATAAGGGAGTTGATCCGGGTTTTCAGGGAAAAATACTGCCGCTTGTACTGAAAACTCGATTCCTTGTCGTTGAGAATATCCGCCAGCGCGGACATATAGAGGACGTTAATCGCCATCATCGTGTTAAAATCCATAAGGTAATAGGCGTCTTCCCGGGGGGAATTGATCATGCCCGTAACCGAAAGCGGCGCCCGGTACAGGCCGTTGGGCTTTTTGAAGACCGAATCTATCCATTCGGAATATTTATGCAAAATAGGAAGCACATCCTTGACCCGCTTCTTGTTGGCCGACTTGTGGTAGAGGTTGTACTCCGCCCAGGCAAACAAGGGAAGCCCCAGCCCTTCGGGGTTGTCCTTTTCCACCGCCGGAAGGCCGGTCTCGATATTGTAGGCCGAGCGGATGGCCCCGTTGGGCTCCTGCCGCTCGTAAAAAACATCCAGCGTCGTATGGGCCTGGTATATCCGGTTTGAATAGACCAGAAAAAAGGACGAAAATATGGCGTCCGTCTGGTAAACCGCGGGGGAGCCGGGATGGGAAAAAAATTTCCCCCCGATGGCGTTTTTTTCCTCGCCGGTCTTCCAGCAGTCCTGTATCCAGGCCCAGGTTTTATCGTATATGTCAACAAAATCCTGATCATAGAAGTGTATCTTGGGGAAATCACGTTTTGTCACACATACTCCTTGCCATTCCGTCGAGATTACCCCAAGAACCATAAAAAGTCAAATCGATTGAGCCGGTCAAATTGCCTCTCCAAGCCATTCATTATACTGTAAAATCGGCGAATTTGTCATGTTTTTTTTCGAGAATATCGGCAGATTAAGGGGGAAAAAACGCCTTAGAAGTCCTATATTTCACCGGAACCGGAAGAATCCGCCGGGGACTGTCCGAAAAACGGCGTATGGGCCGTTGAAAAACCCTGTTCGGACAGATTTTTTAGTAAAGCTCTGAAAACCCAACCGGGGTTTCCAGAGCTTTACTTTAATCCCCCCAGCTTATCAGGGCCGCGGTGGGACAGACCTTCGCGCACTCGCCGCAGCCGTCGCACTTCGTCCCCGCCAGGCTTTCCCCAAAGGGAACCAGCATCCGGGTCGCAAAGCCGCGGTTTACAATGGAAAGCACATTGAGGCCCTTTACCTCGGCGCAGGCCCGGACACAGGCGGCGCAGTTGATACACTTGCCCGTCTGCATCCGGATCACCGGGTGGCTGTAGTCAACCTGATAAACGCGCCGCCCCTCCGGTTCCACGGTTCCGAAATAGTTCTGATCCGCGCCGTAGCGGGTAGCGTAGTCCCGAAGCTTGCAGTCCCGCACGGCCTCGCAGCCGCAGGTCAGGCAGCGTCTCGCCTCTTTTTTGGCCTCCGCGGGGATAAAACCTGTTTCAACCTCAATGTCTGTCGTAAGGCGCTGGTTGTCGGGGATGGCAGGCATTTTGATCCGTTCCTGCTTCTCCGCGTACCTGAAAAGTTCCTCGCTTACCTTGTCGAGGTCTCCCATTTGGGAATTGAAAAGGACTTTTTCCCCGGTAACGGCGGCGCCTTTGAGAAACTGATCCACCGAAGCGGCGGTCTTGCGGCCATTGCCGATGGCCCGGACCGCGATGTCCGCCCCGGTCTGGCAGTCGCCGCAGGCAAACACGCCGGGCCGGGCCGTCTGGAAGGTTTTTGGGTCCGTAACAATCGATCCGTTCCGGGCCAGTTCCAGCCCAAGCCCCTTGGCCAGATCCGGGATAACCCGCTGGCCGATGGCGCCGACCACCGCATCGGCGAAAACAGCGTACTCCGATCCGGCCCTGGGCTTGGGGGCCCGGCGGCCCGAGGCGTCGGGTTCGCCCAGTTCCATTTTGATAAGGGTGAGCCTGAGCCGGTCTCCATCCTTCTCGATTTTGACCGGGGCGGTAAGATACTCGAATTTCGCCCCCTCGTGTACGGCTTCGTCAATTTCAAAATCGTTGGCGGGCATTTCTTCCCGGCCCCGGCGGTACAGACAGGTAACTTTTGAACCGCCCCGGATGGCCGTGCGAAGGCAGTCCATGGCGGTATTGCCGCCGCCCACAACGTAGACCTCGCCGCCCAGTCCGGGGGTGCGGCCCTCGCCGGATTCACCCAAATACCGGATGCCGCTCCAGACGCCGGGCAGATCCTCGCCCGGCACGCCGATGGGCGAAGCGCCCTGGGCGCCGATGGCGACAACAAGGGCGTCGTAGCCGGTTTCCAGTTCCTTGGCAGCGATGTCCCTGCCGATTTCCACGCCGTACCTGACTTCCACACCCAGTTCTTCCACCGCGCCGAATTCCACGGCCAAAACCTCGTCGGGAAGGCGGTAGTAGGGAATGCCGTAGCGGAGCATCCCGCCGGATTTTTTGCGCCTCTCAAAGACCGTTACCCCGTGGCCCTGCAGCCGCAGGTAACAGGCGGCGCTCATGCCCGCAGGCCCCGCGCCGATGATCGCAACTTTTTTCCCCGTCGGCGGAGCGGGGTCGGGAAGCACGGGTTTTTTCCGCGCCGCCAGTTCCGTGTCGGCGATGTGGCGCTTCATGTTGCAGATCGCCACGGCGGTTCCGTCCACCCGGTTCCGGCGGCATTCTTCTTCGCAGGGGCGCGGGCAAATCCGCCCCAGCACCCCCGGAAAGGGAGCTTTTTCGCGGATCAGTTTTGCGGCCTCTTCTTCCATCCCTTCGCGCGCCAGCGCAAGGAAACTCTTTATGTCGATTGATGAAGGGCAGGTCGTTTCGCAGGGCGGGAGGCAGTCTCCGCAGTGATCCGACACCAGCAAGTTCAGGCACATTCGCCGGGATTTGTCGATTTCCTCCCCGGAGACGGTGATCTTCTGCCCTTCGGCAACCCTTGTGGCGCAGGAGGGCACCAGGTTTCCCCGGCCCGGCTCCACCTTGACCGCGCAGATAAAACAACTGGTAAAAGTTTTCAGCTTGGGGGAATGGCAGAAGGTGGGGATCTCAAAACCCGCCGCGGTTGCCGCGTCAAGAATAGTCGTTCCCGCTTCCACCTGAAGCGGCCGGTCGTTAATCGTTATGTTTACTGTCGCCATTATATCACCTCGATTGCGTTGAATTTGCAGGTGTCCCTGCAAAGACCGCAGCGCGTACAGTTCCCCGCGTCAATACGGTGGACTTGCTTCTTTTCACCGGAAATAGCCTTTACCGGGCAGCCGCGGGCGCAGGCGGTACAGCCGGTGCAGTTCTCCGCAATGATGCGGTACTTGATAAGGGACTTGCAGACCCTGGCCCTGCACTTTTTTTCCTTGATGTGTTCCTCGTATTCTTCGGGGAAATACTTCATCGTGGTAAGCACCGGATTCGGCGCGGTCTGACCCAGGGCGCAGAGGGAAGATTTTTTAATCGCCCCGGCAAGTTCCTGAAGCCGGTCCAGGTCTTTTTCCACCCCCCGCCCTTCGGTAATGCGGTTCAGAATTTCCAGCATACGCTTGGTGCCGATACGGCAGAAGGTACATTTACCGCAGCTTTCGCTCTGCACAAAGGTAAGAAAATACTTTGCAACGTCAACCATGCAGGTCTGCTCATCCATGACGATAAAGCCGCCGGATCCCATGATCGCCCCGGTGGCGGTAACGGACTTTACGTCAATGGTCGTGTCGAAAAGGCGCTCCGGAATGCAGCCCCCCGAAGGGCCGCCCATCTGTACCGCCTTGAGGGGCAGCCCCGTGGAAGAACCGCCGCCGATATGCTCGACCAGTTCGCGGATCGTCATGCCCACGGGAACCTCCACGAGCCCCGCCCGCTTGACCTTTCCGGCCAGCGCAAAAACCTTGGTGCCGATGGTGCCGTTGCTTTCGTATTTGTTGAATTCCTTCGCGCCCCTGCTGATGATGTAGGCCACGTTCTCGAAGGTTTCTACATTGTTGATATTTGTGGGCGATTCAAAAAGACCCGACACCGCCGGGAAAGGCGGCTTCAAAGTCGGCATACCCCGGCGGCCCATCACGCTTGCCATGAGGGCGGTTTCCTCCCCGCAGACAAAGGCCCCGGCGCCTTCTTTTATTTTCAGGTGGAAGCTGAAATTCGTGCCCAAAATATTGTCGCCGAGGAGGCCCTTTTTTTCCGCCTCTTCGATGGCGATTTTCAGGCGCTTGATCGCCAGCGGGTATTCGGCGCGGCAGTAGATATAGCCGTAATCCGCTCCGGTGGCATAGGCCGCGATGAGCATCCCTTCCAGCAGGCCGTGGGGATCGCCTTCGATGGTGGCCCGGTCCATAAATGCGCCGGGATCGCCCTCGTCGGCATTGCAGACCATGTACTTGTGGCCCCCCGCAGGAGCGGGATTCGCCGCAAAGAGCCCCCACTTGGTCGCGGTGGGGAAGAAGGCCCCTCCCCGCCCGGCCAGCCCCGATTCCTTTACAATGTCGATAACCTCCTGCGGGCTGTATTCGGCGAGGCATTTTTTCAGCGCGCCGTAGCCGCCCGTGGACAAATAATCATCGATCTTTTCGGGATTGATAACGCCGCAGTTCCGAAGTACGATCTTCACCTGTTTGTCCAGGTAATTCCTGCCGTCTCCGGTGTCCCGGATCCGCTTGTCCTCCGGCAATTTTCCCGCCGCCAGGCCCTGCCATATCGCATCGGAAAATTCTTCGTTCACATAACCGAAGAGTACACGGTTACCGCCGTTCACCACTTCAACAAGCGGCTCCGCCCAGCACATACCGATGCAAGAGGTAACTTCGATATCCGCCAAATCTCCGGGAACCACCTGCTTCAGGTGATCAAAGACCGCCTGGCCCCCCGCCGCGATGCCGCAGGAGCCAAGCCCCACCAAAAGTTTAGGCCGCTCCATTTTTGTACTCCTTAAGCACCGACTTGATCTTCGAGCTTGAAAGCTTGGCGTAGATCTTGTCGCCGATCATCATCACCGGGGCCAGGGCGCAGCAGCCCAGACAGGCAACTTTTTCAAAAGAAAAAAGATTGTCCGGGGTAGTCCCGCCCTCTTCGATCCCCAGCTCCTGCGTAAGCACCGTTGAAATAATGTCCGCCCCGGCGACATGACAGGCCGTTCCGTGGCAGATTCGGATCAGATGTTTGCCCTGGGGCTTGAACCGGAACTGGGAATAAAAAGTCGCCACGCCGAAGAGGGTGGAAACGGGGATTCCCGCCTCCGCCGAAACCGCCTCCACCAGATTTTTGGGAAGATACGTATGCCGCCGCTGGATTTCCTGCAACAGGGGAATCGCATATTCAGGATTTTGTCCGATCCGCCCGGTAATTTCTCTGGCCCCAGCCGCCAGCGCGTCGCCGTCAACACCGGCAAGGTTGTGCAATTCCAGCATCAGGGGTTCCCCCCACACTTCGTTTCCCGGCGGTAAATTCCGGAAAGGGTTCCCTCCAAAATCCGCGGGGCCGCATCTGGCCGTTGACCGCCCGCGCAATTCCTGTCCGCAGCCCGCACACCGGCAGGCTGCCGGTTTTTTTTCCGATAGCTCTCCATAGATTTTTCCTCTCTCTGTTTTTTTGGCAAAAGCGTTCAAGAAGCCGTCCGGACAAACAGCGTTCAATAGAGTTGTTTAAAAACTTCAGTTTTTGAACAACTTCCGCTTAAAAGCAGCAAAATGCGGAGCATTTTGCGAGACTTGTGTCGGACTTTAGTCCGCGATAACCAACCGGGTTATCGAACAAGTCCAACCCCTAACAGCGGATTATGAGCGTTGTACAGACACCGCGGTTTCTGAACAACAACCGCTAAAAAACAACAAAATGCGGAGCATTGAAACCCGCAGGATTTCTTGCAAGACTACCGCAGGTTAGCAAATAACCAACAACGAACCGGAGGTTCGAGTTATTGAACAAGTCAATTGAACAGGTCCCGTTTTTCGGGCGGCTTCACGAGTATTACCACTTGATGGTTACCACCGGCTTTATCAGATCCTTTGGCTTATCCTTCATCAGCATCAGCGCTTCTTCGATTTTGTCAAAGCCCTCAAAGCGGTGGGTAATAAGTTTGGACGGATCGATCCGCCCCGCGGTAATCAGGGCGGCGAGTTTTTCCGTCCGCAACCTGCCGCCGGGCATCAAGCCGCCGTTTATCATTTTGTGGCCCATACCGACGCCCCATTCCACCCGGGGAATCTTGATATAGTCCCCGCTGCCCAGATAATTGACATTGCCTATGGCCCCGCCGGGCTTTAACATACGCACCGCTTCATCAAAAGTGTCGACATTGCCGCCGGCAATAATAACTCTGTCAACTCCGGCGCCGTTTGTTTTTGCCAGCACCTGATCCAGAATATTGCCGTCCCGGTAATTAATAATATCGGTGGCGCCGAATTCCTTCGCGATATTTACACAGTTTGGCCGCGACCCCACCGCAAAAAGGCGCCCCGCGCCCCTGAGTACCGCGCCCCGGACCCCCATAAGGCCCACCGGGCCAATCCCGATTACGCAGACAGTGTCGCCATACTGAACATGGGCCAGTTCAGAACCGTGCAGGCCGGTCGGCACCATGTCGCAGAGCATCGTCGCGGTGGCGGGGTCCATCCCCTCAGGCAGCAGCGCAAGATTTCCGTCGGCATCATTTACATGAAAAAATTCGCTGAAGAGCCCGTCTTTTTCATTTGAAAATTTCCAGCCCCCCAGCACTTTGCCGGAATGCATACCGTATCCGGCCTGGGCCTGGACGGAATTCCAGTCGGGGGTGATCGCCGATACAATCACCTTGTCCCCTTTTTTGAAATCCCTCACCAGGTTTCCGACTTCAACAACTTCGCCAACCCCTTCGTGTCCCAGTATTAAATTGGTCCGTTCGCCAATCGCCCCTTCGTATACGGTGTGTATATCCGATGTACATGGCGCAATCGCAATGGGTTTTACAATCGCGTCAAGCGGGCCGCAGCGGGGGATTTCTTTTTCAATCCATCCGGTCTTTCCAATTCCCAGCATTCCATAACCTCTCATAGAAACCTCCAAAAAAAAGAATTATATACAGGGAACCTCTGAAAACCCCGGTTGGGTTTCCAGAAGTTCCTTGAAGAAAATTGCTAATTCATTGATATATAAAGAATTACGCAAACACAATTTTCTTCAAAGGGTAAGAAAACCTCTAAAAACTGAAGTTTTTAGAGGTTCCCTACAAGAAATTATAAAACCCTTTTATCCATTCCGTCAAATAAAAAATTTAAAAAAAATTATAAATAATTTTTTATTGATTTGTTTTTTATCGATTTATTTTTATCGATTGGGATGGTTTCAATAGCGGCGGCTCTAATAATGGCGGCTCCAAAACCATCCGGGCCTTGAAACCGCTTCAACTATCCGCGGCTTTCCGCATCCGCCGCGGCATCGTCCATCCCCAGGGAACGAAAAATCTCCGCCGAGCGGCGATAGGCGGCCCGGGCTTCCCCGGCTTTTTTTTCTTTTCCGAATACATCGCCCAGAGCCCGCCAGTCCGTGGCCAGGCCCCAGGAATTTTCCGCCCGGCGATCCAGGGCGATGGCCGAATTCAGGGCCTCCCGGGCTGCGGGGTACCGGCCCGCGAGGGAACGGATCGACGCGATAAGAAACCAGTCGTAGGCGGCCTGCTCCAGATACCGGCCCTTTTCGTGGAGGCCCAGGGCTTTTTTTACCGAAGCCTCCGCATCGGCGTAGCGGCCCGCCGTCTTGTCCGCCAGGCCCGCCGTTACCCAGCCAAAGGCGGTGTAGAAATCATCCGATTTGACGCGGGCCAGTTCCCGGTGAATATCCTCCCGGAGGGCCGCAATATCGGCCCCTTCCCCGGCGGAAAGCAGGGCCCCCCGGGCAATGTGTATCCGGCTTACCGCAGCCAGTTCCCGGAGGCCCGACGCTTCCGCCTCCACCAGGGCGGCGTCCCAGGCAAACGCGGCCTCCTCCCCCCGGCCCAGGGCAAAAAGCACATTCCCCCGGGAAAGGCCGGTTCGGACCCGCAGGGAGGGGTCGTCGGCACTGACGGCGATGCGCCGGGCGTCGTCCAAAAGCAGCAGGGCGGCGTCGTACACACCCCGGTCCGCCTCCCGGTTGGCCAGTTCCATCTGGGACTCCGCCATGCGCCGCAGATCGAAAATTTCCACCGGGCCCCTGGGAGCGGTGGAACAGGCAAAAACAAAAAACGGCGCCGCAAAAAGAAGAGCCCGGTAAAAAAAATTCGCCCCGGATAAACAAGCCCTGCCGATCATCGTCCACCCCCGCTTCAAAAAGAAATGTCCCTCGGGCTCGTCCCCCCGGTTCGGGTCTCGACCCTCTGGGGGACGCCGTTTTTCAGGAGGGGGTTGTTGGCCAGGGCGGCAAGCACGTCCTCCGCAGACTGAATGGCGGTCCGCAATTCCGAAATGATCAGCGCTACCTGGGGAAGCTGGGCCGGGATAAACTCGCTGGTCCTTTCCAGATTCCGCAGGGTTCCCGAAATAGACTCCAGCGAGGAGATCAGGTTGGTATACACCGCGCCATCGGAATCGAGGAGCGCGGAAACCGTGCCGTCGGGGGCGGCCACCCGGGCGGAAAACGTACCCAGGTCCGCCAAAACCGGCTCAAGCTGGCCCACCAGCCCGTTGATGGTCAAAATGGATTCGTTCAGGGTTCCCGGCAGGGTTTCAGACATTTCCCTAAGGCCCGCCGAGGCCATTTCCACATTCCCCAAAGTCCGTCCCAGACTGGTCTCGCCGGTCCCCGCTATGGCGCCGTTCAGTTCGTCCAGCAAGGTATTCACCCGGTTCATAATAATGCTGATCGTGTCGTCATGTTCCGGGACAAGCGCCAGCCCATCCGCCGCCATCTGCCGGCCTTCGGGCGAATTGAAGGCCGGGATCAGATCCCCTTCCTCAAGATAATCCCCCTGCCCCGAATAAAACAGAAACTGGCTCCCCAGGCCGATGGGGTTTTGGATAAGCTCTACTACCGATCCGCGGCGGACCCGGGAAATATAGGTGTCGAAAATAGTAAACCGCACTTCCACCCAGTCGTCTTCGGCAAGATCAAAAGATTTGACATTGCCGATTCTAATGCCCTTGTATAAAACCGCCATGTTTTTACTCAACCCCGCAGCGGAGGCAAACGAGGTCTTGAACGTATAATCCCGGGAAAACCAGCGCTGGCTGGAGCCGAGCATGAAAACCACCACAATCAGGGCCCCCAGCGCAAGGATAATCAGGGCGCCCACAATTTGATCGGCAAAGCGGATCGTAAATTTCATGTCCCGATTCCCCTTTGAACATACCGCACAAGGTCCTCGTCGGCATCCATCTGTTCCCGGGTGATCTTCAAAAAAACCTGACCCCCCAGAACCATGACGATTTCATCGGCCAGATCTTTGACCAGCTCAAAATTATGGCTCACAAAAATGACCGTACTCCCCTCCGTCTGACGGCGCTTCACCAGATTGACAAGCCGCTGGGCCGCGCTGTGATCCAGCGATTCGGTCCACTCATCCAGATACAGCAGACCGGGACGGCACAGCAGGGCTCGCGCAAAGGCAAGAAGCTTCTGTTCCCCCATGGAAAGCTGGGCAGGCCGGATGCCGAGTTCTTTTTTATATCCCACCTCGGATATCACCGCTTCAATCCGCTGTTCCCGTTCCTTCCGGGACAAATCGGGATAGTGGATCCGCAGGGGCAGTTCCAGAATCTGGAACAGGTTCTGGTTGGCCCAGAGGGCGGAATCCTGAAAGACCACCGCCCCCTCCCGCCGGAAATCGAGATTTTCCTTCCGGCTCATCCGGGAAATACTTTTTCCCCGGAAGCAGACTTCCCCCCGGTCCGGCACCAGAAGCCCCGCGGAAAGCTTCAGCATCGTGCTTTTTCCCCCTCCGGCGGGCCCCACGAGGGCGGTGGTCTTCCCCTCCTCGTATCCGAAGTTGACATCCCTGGCCAGAACCCGGTTTTGGGCGGAAAACCACACATTTTTCAGTTCGACAATCGCCGCCATGTTCCCGCCTTATCTTAACACCATATAGTATAGGGCGGAAAGGAGTATATCTACCACGATGCAGCCCGCAAAGGCGGAGCTGACCGCCCGGAGCCCCGCTACCGGAACTTCCGTACTGGCCCGCTCCACGGAAAACCCCTCGGTAATCGCCACCACGGAAATGATCATCCCAAAGGCAATACTTTTCACTATGGAAATAAAAATATCCTGAAAATACAGGCTTTGCAGGAGGTTATCAAAATAAATTTCCGCGGGCATGGCGTTAAAAATCTGGGCCACCACAAAAGACCCTACCAGGCCGAAGAGTGAAAAATAGACATTCAGCAAAAACATGGAGATGGTAACTCCCAAAAAACGGGGAACCGCCAGATATTCTATCGGATCAACCCCGATGGAAATATAGGCTTCCACCTCGTGAGAGATCACCATGCCCGCTATTTCGGTGGCGATGGCAGTGGCCGACCGGGCGATAATAATAAAAGCGCCCAAAAGGGGGCCCAGTTCCCGGGTAATAATCGAGATAAGCAGGGAGTAAATAAGCTGTTCCTGGGATATTCTGGCCAAAAAGGGGATGCCGATGACATTGACCGCGGCCCCGATGCCGATGGCCAGCAGGCTGAATATGCCCCATGCCTGGACAAAGGTAAAGAGGATCTGCATGATGAGGATCCGGCGCGCCGCCTGACCCCGCAGTATAAAGGCCCCCACGCCTTTGATGGTTCGTCCAAAAAAGCCCACATTATAGAACAGCCTGCGTGCCGGGGAAGACAAATTCCTCATGTTTTACCATATATAAGGCTGTTTCAAAATTTCAGTTTTTGGAACAGCAACCTTAGATTACATGAAAAAGCGGGCCGGACTTTGGTCCGATTTGACCGCTTTTCCAAGAGGGTGGTTTAAACCCAACCGGGTTTTTAACTCCCTCATTATAAACAATAAAAGGAAGCTCCGGAAACCCCGGTTGGGTTTCCGGAGCTTCCCTTTAGGCTATCCGGCCCCGGAGTTCCCGGATCTGGCGCCGCACTTCTTCGGGGGCGGGGCCGCCGGGGAGCTTCCGGGCCGCCACACAAGCTGCGGGGGTAAGGGCGGCGTATACATCGTCCTCAAAAAGCTCCGACCGTTTTTTTAACGCCGCCAAAGGCTGTTCGGCGATACTCCGCCGCCCTGCCTCCAGGCAGTCCCGGACGATCAGGGCCGCGGTTTCGTGGGCCCGACGGAAGGGCAGGCCCTTGCGAACCAGGTATTCCGCCGCATCGGTGGCTTCAAGAAAACCGCCCGTACAGGCCGCTTCCATCCGTTCAAGGTTAAACGAAGCGGCGGCCATCATGCCCCGGAAGATACGAAGGCAGGCCCGCGCCGTGTCCAGGCTGTCGAAGAGGGCCTCCTTGTCTTCCTGGAGGTCCTTGTCGTAGGCGTAGGGCAGGCCCTTGAGGATGGTAAGGAGCGTAACCAGGTTCCCCGTGGTCCGGCCCGCCTTGCCCCGGATGAGTTCCGCGAAGTCGGGATTTTTTTTCTGGGGCATGATGGACGATCCGGTACTCCACTGTTCCGCCAGGTTGATGAACCGGAATTCCTCGCTGGCCCAGATAACAATGTCCTCGCAGAACCGGGAAAGGTGGGTCATGGTAATGGCGCAGCCCCCGGCGATTTCCAGGGCGAAGTCCCGGTCTGCCACGGAGTCCATGGAGTTGAGCGTGGGCCGGGCAAAACCCAGCGCTTCCGCCACCGCTGCCCGGTCCAGGGGCAGCCCCGACCCCGCCAGAGCCCCCGCGCCCAGGGGACACTCGTCCAGCCGCTTTACCGCGTCGGCAAAGCGGCCCCGGTCCCGGTCCAGGGCGGCGCACCAGGCAACAAGGTGATGACCCAGGCTCACCGGCTGGGCCCGCTGGAGGTGGGTGTAGCCGGGCATTACCGCGGCGGCGTGCTGTTCCGCCTGATCCAGCAGGACGCCCATAACGGCGGCGATCTCGTCCCGGAGTTCCGGCACCGTCCGTTTCAGGTAGAGCCTGAAATCCGCGGCCACCTGATCGTTCCGGCTCCGCCCCGCGTGGACCATCCGTCCCGCATCCCCCAGCCGGCTGGTGAGGACCCCTTCGATAAAGGAATGAATATCCTCCGCGCCGGGATCAATAGCCAGGGTTCCCGCCTCCAGTTCCCCGGCGATCCGGGCCAGTTCCGCGTCCAGGGCCGCGGCGGTTTCCGCCGGGATGATCCCCTGTCTGCCCAGCATGGCCGCATGGACCCGGCTCAGGCGTATATCGTCCCGGGCAAGCCGGGCGTCCACCCCGATTGACGCCTGAAACGCGAAGGCTTCGGCGCCGGGTTTTTCCGCCAGCCGCCCGGCCCAGAGAACGGAGGGGCTTTTGGGAGCGGCCTGGTCAGACCCGGAGGAACCGTTCTGTTTTTCAGAAGAATCTTTCAAAAATATACTCCCACGGCGCCGCCGCCCTGTATCATATTAAATTCTTATCATTGTCCTGTCTGCAATCCTGAACATCGTCAACATAGATGGCGTCATCAACTACCTGGTACACAATACGATACCTTTTGCCGGAAAGCATATACCGGTATTTCCCTTTTGGCAGGAAAACCCGATCATAGGGCGGATACGCAAAGGGCATGGAAACCAAAGACCTTATATCCTTCATGAACGTATCCAAAAGCCGCCGGGCGGCAGATTCACTTACCCGCGCTAAAAACGTGAAGTGTTCATACATTCTATCATAAACAGCGGGGGCGATAATCGCATGGTACACGGTGCGCTCAGGTTCCATCCTTTACCCCCCGGTCGATGGCATCCCGCATATGCCGTTCAAATTCTTCCGCGGTGTACCCCTTGGTCCCGGCGGCCCGGGCGCGTTCCGCCGCCGCGAGCCGCTCCGCCGCAGCCAAATCGTCTTCCCGGCGGTTATAGGTTTCAATGTCCATAATGACCATATCACCTTCACCATTCCGGGTAAGAAAAACCGGCGCACGGTTGGTACGGCACAATTCGGCGATGGCATTATAATTCTTCCGAAGCTCACTGGATGGTTTTATAATTGGGTACATAATTATCCCCTTTTAAGGTATATATTGCGGCAGTTTCAAAATATCAAATTTTGAAACTGCAACCTCAGATTTAAAGGAAAAAGCGGCTCATAGGCCGCTTTTTCCAAAACCAATTTCAAAACTAACCGAGTTTTGAAATTGGCTCTATTTATAGCATTACTATACCCAAATTTGGGGCAATTTTCAAGCCGCCCTATTTTCCCTTTGCCGCCTTACCGGACGCTTTGCCTGCTTTTTTCCCCTTCGTCATCAAGGCCCGGACCAGCACCGGGAGGCCGTAGAGCCGGATAAAACCCTGGGCGTCGGCGTGGTTGTAGAGTTCCCCGGTGGTAAAGCTGGCGATACTGGCGTTGTAAAGGGAATGGGGAGACGTAACCCCCGCGGAACTGATGGACCCCTTGTAGAGCTTCAGCTTCACCGTGCCGGAGACGGTCCGCTGGGTCGCGTCCACAAAGGCGGAGAGGGCTTCCCGGAGGGGGGTAAACCAGAGGCCCCCGTAGATCAGTTCCCCCATTTTCAGGGCCGCCTGCTGCTTGAAGGCATAGGTCTGCCGGTCAAGGCAGATGTGTTCCAGTTCCTGGTGGGCGTAGTAGAGGATGCTGCCGCCGGGCGTTTCGTACACTCCCCGGCTTTTCATCCCCACCACCCGGTTTTCCACCAGGTCCGAAAGTCCCACCCCGTGGGCGCCGCCAATTTTGTTCAGCGC
This sequence comes from Treponema sp., assembly GCA_031266075.1. Classification (GTDB taxonomy): domain Bacteria; phylum Spirochaetota; class Spirochaetia; order Treponematales; family Breznakiellaceae; genus JAISAN01. The sequence goes on along the minus strand of JAISBS010000081.1, from coordinate 3,941 downwards.
GCGGATCAGGCTTACCCCGTCCATTTTTTTGCCGTTCACCGCCACGGGAATACCCCGGTCAAATTCGATTTCCACATACTCCGGTTTATTCGGCGCCTTTTCCGGCGGGGTGGTCATGTTGAGCATATTCCCCAAATCAGGCTCGTTGGCGGGGTCTTCCAGTTCCAGCCCCTCATGGGAAATATGCCAGAGATTGTCGTCCCGGCTGTAGGAGTCCTTCCGTTTCATGGGCACGGGGATCTTCCGTTTTTCCAGATATTCGATTTCCTCTTCCCGGCTTTTGATGTCCCAGGTCCGCCAGGGGGCGATGATCTCCAGATCCGGGGCCAGGGCCATGATCCCCAGTTCAAAACGAACCTGATCGTTCCCCTTGCCCGTAGCCCCGTGGGCGATGGCCCCGGCGTTTTCCCTCCGGGCATACTCCACCAGCACCTTGGCAATCAGGGGCCGGGCAGTGGAAGTTCCCAAAAGGTACTTGTCCTCATACACGGCGTTTGCCTTGAGGGCGGGCCACACATAGTCTTCCACATACTCGGCCTTTACGTCCGCCACATAACAGGCCAGAGCCCCCGTATCCAGGGCCCGCTTCTGAATGGCCCTCCAGTCCGCCGCCTGCCCCACATCCACGCAAACCGCGATAATATCGCCGTCGCAATTTTCCTTGAGCCAGGGAATAATCACCGTCGTATCCAGCCCCCCCGAATAGGCGAGGACGATTTTTTTCTTCATAAAAAAACGCTCCTTGAAGTGGTTAAACAATAACATACGCAAAGTGATTTTTGAAAGAGCCGCCGGGCTCTGTTTTAACGCCGGCTCTGCTTTTCCGGGGACTGCCGTACGGCGGGAAGCAGATACAGGTTGAGCTTGGCCTGCACTTCCTTGATATCCAGCGGCTTGCCCATGTGATCGTTCATCCCCGCGCTCAGGCATTTACTTATGTCTTCCTTGAACACATTGGCGGTCATGGCGATGATAGGTATCGTTTTCGCATTGGGAGCGCCAGAAGCGCGAATACGCCGCGCCGCTTCATAGCCGTCCATTTCGGGCATCTGGATATCCATAAAAATAAGATCATAGGAATCGGGCGCCGAGGTGAATTTTTCGACCACTTCCAGTCCGTTCTCCGCGCAGTCTATCGTCAGGCAGGCCGGCTCCAGAAGGGACAGGACAATCTCCCGGTTAATCTCCACATCTTCCGCCAGCAGGATGCGGCGCCCCGCAAAGCGGCCCGCCTCGCCGCCCCGGACATTTTCCTCCGCGTCTGGATTGTCCAGCCCCAGGCACTGGTTAATACAATCGGCGATGGCGGAAGGAAACAGGGGCTTGGCCAAAAATTTGTCCACCCCGGAATTTTTTGCGCCCTCCGCCAGCAAATACCATTCGGTTGACGAAATCATAATAACCACGGAGTTGCCGGTACTGTTCGTTTTTATCTGCCGGGACAATTCCATGCCGTCCATATCGTCCATTTTCCAGTCAACAAAACAAATATCGTAAAATTTATTTTTATTGATAAGCCCCATGGCCTCTTCGCCGCTGGCGGCAACATCGCAGGAGCCCCCAAAAGTCTTGATAATTTCCTGAAAATACTCCCGGATATCCGGCGCATCGTCCACCACCAGAATCCTGACGCTGCTCCAGTCCAGGCCGGAACCCAGAAGGATCTGCTGTGCCCCCAGCCCGGCCCTGGCCTGAATGGTGAACGAAAAAACCGAACCCTTTCCCAGGGCCGACTTAACCCAAACGGAACCGCCCATAAGTTCAATAATACATTTTGATATGGCAAGACCCAGCCCCGTACCGCCATACTTGCGGGACGTACTGCTTTCCGCCTGCTCAAAAGAAGCAAACAGCCGGGTCTGCTGTTCTTCCGAAATACCGATACCCGTATCGCACACTTCGATTCTAATAGTGCAGAGCCCGTTTTTTTCTTTCAACAGATCCGCATTCATGCTTATGGAACCATGATCCGGGGTAAATTTCACCGCGTTTCCCAGCAGGTTGGTAACAACCTGGGCAAGCCGCTGGTCGTCGCTGATTAAGTACCGGGGGATATTCCGGTCTATGTTAATGGAAAAATTCTGCTGTTTTTCGGCCACCCGGAAGTTGATGATAATTGCCACATTTCTCAGCATCTTTTCAAAATCAAATTCGATAAAAGAAAGCTCAAAGCGGTTGGCCTCTATTTTCGACATATCCAGTATGTCGTTAATAACTCCGAGCAGATGCATGGAAGCGTCTTCTATCTTTTCAAGACAGTAGTTTTTCCGTTCAACCTCGGCGGATATTTTTGCAATGGAAGTCATTCCGATAATAGCGTTCATCGGCGTCCGCATTTCGTGGGACATATTGGAAAGGAAGTCGCTCTTGGCCCGGCTGGCCGCCTCGGCCTTTTCCGCGGATTTATACAAATTCCGGCGGATGGCGTCATTCTCAATAAACCTGCCAAGCAGGACGCCGATGGTCTGCAAAAAGCTAATTTCCCCTTCAAGCCACATGTGGGGTTTTCCAAGAATTTTAAGCTCCAGAAAACCCCAGAAATTTCCTTCGACAGAAATCGGCAGATGAAAAAAGCTTATCACACCGGTGTTGCAGAACCCCGTATACAGGGGCTTTTCAATTTCCCGCAGATCCTCCACCGCGACATAGGGACTTTCCAAAATCATGCCATATTCCGGCAGGGCCGCGGTACCGTCCAGACTGTAGTCCAGGTACGCCCCCTGCTGCCGGGGCGCCTTTTCATTTCCCGTCCATTCAAAAACACACTGAAATTTCTGTTCCCCGGGGTGATCCATATAAAGACAGAGGGCGTCAATCTTCATAAAGTCGCCCACAGCTTTCAGCATAAAATTAACGCTGCTGTTAAAATTTTCCAGATTGATCATGCTCAGGGTAATAGACGCCAGCGTTTCCTGCCGGGCCAGTTCGCACTGGAGCGTCTGGGCAGTTTCATTCCGCAGTATGGCGTTTACCAGGAGCAGGCTTCCCGACCGGAGTATCCCTTCCTCATCGCTTGAAAACCAGCGCTCGCCGGTACAGTCGTCGAAACTGACAAACCCCCAAAAGCTTTCGTGCAAAAAAACGGGAATCACCAGAATAGATTTAATGCCATAGGAAGCCAGCCGCTGCCGCTCGTTAGGGGAAAGGGAATACAGCGGGCCGTTGACGCAGATATCCTCAGAAAACCTGCTCTCCCATTCGGGAATACTCTCGATGCAGGGAAATTCATGGTCATTTTCCATGGCGCTGCGGACCGTATCCTGCCGCGCCACCGCCTCTGAATCAAGCCATTCAAAAATTTGCCGGTAACAAAGCCTGCCGTCCCGGGTAAATTTTTTCCAGATGTAGATGCGGTTTACCCTCACGCCATGGGCCATCATCTCCATGCCCTGCCGCAGCACATCCCCGAACCTGTTTGAATCCGAAGCCAGCAGAAGGGAAGCCGCCTCGTTCACCGTATACAGAAGCCGGTCCTGCCGCAACAGTTCGTCAGTCTGATCCTGCAAGGTGGTTTCAATATCCTTTCCCGCCCGCCGGCGCCGCTGAAACAGAAACAGGAAAAAAATAAACAGGCAGAAAAGCAGCCCCAAAGCACCGCTAATCCAGGGCGTCTGGACGAGAGCCAGATCCTCCCCAAAGACAGGTGTCCCCGTTCCCGCGAAGATCGCTCCAGCGGCAGAGACACGAACCCTTTTTTTTGTTTTCCCCATACCGGTTATTATTCCTCTGGGCCCCACAGCAAAGCAGCAAAAAAAAACGGTCCCTGCCTCCGGTAATGATAGACCAAATTGCGGGAATGTGTCAACACACCGCCGCCGCGCGGCAGCAATTCAAAGTATCACCCATCGGGCTCGTCCCCCCAGACGAAAAGGATAAAAGCAAGCCAGTTTTCATGGAGAAAACGACAGAAGGTGTACCGCAGGGCGTTAAAGAACCCGTCC
>JAISBS010000057.1 GCA_031266075.1 Treponema sp. | reverse complement strand
CAGTCCGATTACCAGAATATCTTCCAGCTTATGCCGCAGGTTCCCCCATTGCCGCCGGGGATCCGCTACCCTTCCCAGTCTTTCTTTCAGTTTCTCTATGTCCATATCCCTTCTTCGGAATATGCTCTCCCTTCCTTCACCCTTTCAAAAAAGTAAATGCAGGAGCCCTGCGCTTTTCACCGTTTTTTTTACGTCAATTTTGAAGCTGGGGGCCTGAAACCGGGGCAGGCCGAACCAGACCGCGTCCTTTACCCCTGAAAGTCGATGATGTGATAGGCGGGGAAGAAATATCCCATGACGAGGGGAAACACATAACCCGCCACCAGGCAGGATGTGGATCAGCGTACCGGTTCCGGCGGTAAAAAGGGCGGCGGGGCTCATCCCGTAAAAAAGAGCGGGAACGATAGCGGAGCCGTCAGCCATGGTTTCCGAAGGCCCGATCCGCCCGCCCGGCGAACCACTTCAATATGGCCTCCGCCCGGTTGGTAAAGGAATTGCCGATCCGTTCCCCCAGGCCCGGCAGGGAAACAGCCCTGGCCATGGAAACGGCGTAGATAAGCAGCGAGTCCCCGGCATCAATAACCGCCACCACCGAGCGGAGCCGGTTTTTCCCCACCGCGGGGATGATCCCCGCATTCATGGCGGTGAGGTTCTGCTGGACAAAGATCAGGGAATCGGCCCCGGCGAAATAATCGTATTGATAGATGTTATCCCCAAAGGTCAGGTCTTTCTGCCGGGCGTAGATCCGCAGTTCGCCGGGGATTTCGGAAAAAACCGGATCAGGCAGGGCTTGTTTCGCGCCGGGCCCCTCAATCACCCGGGAGTATTCGTAGAAGGTTCGCATGGTTTTCCGGCTGGCCGAATAATACGTTATCCCCGCCAGGCTCGACAGGGCCAGAACCTCGTTATACAGGCGGAGCCGCTCATCGCCGGTCCAGCGCGACTCCGAGGCGCCCGCCGGCTTTTCATAGCGGTACAGGCTTTCCACAAAAAGCCCCGGCCCCAGTTCCTCCATCACGCCGTCAACCAGCCGCCTGAGCCCCTGGTGCCGGGGGATCAGCACGGGCCGGGGTTCCTTTAACTGTACTTCGACAATGGTTTCCCCCGCCGCAAGCCGTGCCGCCCGTTCCGCCCCCGCCAGATCTTCCAGCGGATCCGCCGCCAGCGGAACACAGGCCGCCGCCAATAGCAGCGCAAAAATCGTGTTTTTCATCATAATTAATAACCCCCATTCACCGCACGAGGTAACAGTCCCCTTCAAAGCTCCAGGGGGATACGCGAATGGACTTGTTCAAAAACTGAAGTTTTTAAACAACTCTAATGTTTTTAGGGAAGTCCTGAAAACCCAACCGGGGTTTCCGGAGCTTTCTTTTACTTCAATCCGCGATAATACACCCGGACCCGTTTATACATTCCCTCGCCTTCGCTTTTAGTTTCCACATCGGCAATGTCGTTCAGGGTGGTATGGATCAGGCGGCGGTCAAAGGGGTTCATCGGTTCCAGAAGGACGGAGCCCCGGTTTTCCCGGATCCGGTCGGCCACGGTATAGGCCAGACGGACCAGGGATTCTTCCCGGCGGATCCGGTAGTTTTCGCTGTCCAGAATAATCCTGATATCATCGCGGCCCAGCTTCCCCGCGCGGCTGTTCGCCAAAAGCTGGAGGGCGTCCAGATTTTTGCCCTTTTTGCCAATCAGGATCGATGAATATTCGGAATCGATTTTCAGGCCGAGTTTGCGATCCTCCCGGAAAAGAACGGAGACCTTGCCGCTGTATCCCATTTTATCGATAAGGCCTTCCACAAATTCGAGCATCGCCTGTTCAAAGTCGTTTTTGGCTTCGGGGTCGCCAAACACCGCCTGACTGTATACCCCTCCTTTCTCCCTGGCCGGGACGCTTTCATCCCCACCGGCCCCATCCGTCCGGGGCGGCGCGGCATAACCGGTCTCGGGCTGCCCCGTCACGGATTGATCCGTGTGGACTTTTATTTTCACATACCCTTTTTTGAACAGACCCTGATGCCGGGTTTCAAGAATCTCCACGTCAAAATCGTCTTTTTCAAGACCCAGCTCTTCCGCCGCCCGGTCGATTGCCTCTTTTTCGGTGCGGCCTTCAAATTCATATACCATAACGCACTCCTCGTGAAAGAAATTGTTGTAGAAACGCTGAGGGAGTCCAGGAAGCGCGAACCTCCGGTTCGAGGTTGGTTCCCGGACATCCTGCGGACTTTTAGTCCGGTATCATACGCCTTTTTCAAACCGTCCTGGCGGCCCCTATTTTCTCTTTTTCCGTTTCGGGGCGATAACCGGCGCAGCCTGAGCCGCGGCCTGGGCCGCCCGTTTCGGCGCCAGGTACTTGTTGATCGCCACCTGCTGAACCATGGACAGAATGTTGGAAAAAATCCAGTAAATAAGCAGCCCGGAAGGCATATCGTACAGAATGAAGAAAAACATGATGGGCATCACATAGAGCATCATCTTCATCTGGGCGTTGCTCTGCTGATCCGGGGTTTGGGTTACTTTGCCGTACAGTAGTTGTGAGCCCAGATAGATAAAGGGCAGCAGCCGGACGGCGTTCCAGCCGAGGAAGGGCAGGCGGAAATTTGAAAAGGTATACACCGCTTCAGGAACCGACAGATCGGGAATCCACCCAGGGATAAACAGGGCTCCCCGAAGGTCAAAGTGGTTGTTAAACAGGTTATACATGGCGATAAAGATTGGTATCTGGAGCAGCATGGGGAGGCAGCCCGACAGGGGGTTGTAGCCTTCCTTTTTATAGAACTCCGCCATTTCGGCGTTCATCTTCTGGGGATTGTCCTTGTATTTGGCCTGCAGTTCCTTGATCTTCGGGGCGATGGCCTGCATCCGCAGGGTCGCCTCGGAGCCCTTTTTGGTCAGGGGGAAGAACAGCACTTTTACCAACAGGGTCAGGAGGATGATCGCCACCCCGTAATTGGGAATGAGCCGGTAAAAAATGAGGAGGAACCATTTGAGGGCTTTTTCCAGCGGGCTGAGAAAGCCTTTGCTGTTGGCCGCCTCGATAAGCTGCATATCCTTAAGGCCGTAGGCGTTGCTGCCATTGTTGTATAGGGTAAGGACATCCTGGGTTTTGGGGCCCAGATAAAAACGGTACGTGTCCTCCGTCCTGGCGGTACTCAGAGGGGGCCGGATAATGTTGAGCCGGGAAGCGGCGGAAAGGCCCGGTTCGTCCCGGGTGGAGAAATTCAGGTCATACTGGGCCAGATAGGGGATGGCGATAAAGGCGAAATATTTTCCCGCGATGGCCGCCCAAGTGGGCCGGGAGCTGATGATCTCCGGCTTGCTGTCGTTGACCTTTTCGGTTCGCCGCTTGCCGTTCATGTATGTCAGGTAGCTGCGGGAATCGTACCGTCCGTCGAGTTTTTCAAATTCGGGCCCGATTTGGGGGCCAAAAGCCAAGGTATAGGCGGCGCCGGAGAAGTTGAAGCCCGGAACCGAATAGCCCCCGTCCAGAATCAGGGTCAGTTCAAACATATATTCCTGTGGCTTAAAGGTGTAGCGTTTGGTCAGCCGAAAACGGCCCGGTTCCGCCCTGGTTCCCGCGGCGGGCAGGGTAAAATCCCGGTAAAATTCCACCGTATAGTCGGAAATGCGGTTCACGTAAAAAAATTCCGTTACCGGGCGGGCGTTCAGGTTGCCGAAGGCCACGGTAAAGGCATGGGGCTCCGCATCCCCGGCCAGCACCATTTCCACAAAGTCGTCCTTGTCCCGGTGTTCCCGGAGTTTCCAGGACACTAAATCGCCGCCGGCACTGCTCAAAACCACCGTAACCATGGGCTGCGTTTTCCCGTCCTTGCCGGGCTTGCCGGGAATCTCAATGGTAACCCGCTCTTCCGCCGCGGGCCCCGCGTCGGGGAGTCCGGCGGCCCCGTCTCCGGCAAGACCATCCGCGGCGGGGGCGGAAACCGGGGCCGGGCCGGGAGCCGGGGCCGGGGACAATTCCGGGGGAGCCTGTTCGCCGGAAACCGCGGGGGCCCCGGACGGGGCGGCCCCGGAAACCTGCCGGGCAGCGGACACCCGGCCCTGCACAAGGGCAAAAACCAGAATCACGGCAACCGAAAGCACAATCGCCAATACGGTATTTTTTTCCATAAATATTTCCTTATGTAACACGGGCTGTTCCATCGAACCAAAGGTTCGCGCCGACCGGGTTTTGGAACAACCTCAAATTCCTGCTCTGTTTTAAAAACGCCGCCCCTGTATTTTCAGGGCACCGGGTCATATCCGCCCGGATGAAAGGGATGGCAGCGCAGAATCCGCCTGAACGCCAGCATCAAACCGCGAAAAACGCCGTATTTCACCACCGCTTCGCAGGCATAGGCGGAACAAGTCGGATAATACCTGCAACTGGAAGGGAAATGGGGGGAAATCGCCTTCTGGTAAAACCGGATCAAAAAAAGGACAAGGTTCCGTGCCGGCGCCATATTTCATTCCCGCAATAATCCGGCTTTGGCGGACAGGAATTGCAGCTGCTCCATCCGGCGGGCAAAATCCGCGCCTTTGGGGTAGACCAGCAAAACCAGGTCAAAGCCGCCCCGCAGCCGGGGCCGTAACTGCCGGTACGCCTCCCGGCCCAAACGCCGGGCCCGGTTCCGTTCCACCGCATTTCCGAATTTCCGGGGCAGGGCGAAGCATATCCGGTTGTACTCAAGGTCATTTTTTAACGCAAAAAGCTTCGCCCCCTGAGCGCCAAGGCTCCTGCCCCGGTTAAAAACTTCCCGAATCCGGCCCTTTTCCCTCAAATGCTCCTTCCGCCTGAACCGGAAAGAGGGAAATTCGCCTGTTTGACCGTTAATAAGGCTTTTTCTCGTCCGCGGCGCTGAGTTTAATCCGGCCCTTGGCCCTCCGGCGTTTGAGTATCAGCCTGCCGCCCCGGGTTTTCATCCGGGCCCGGAACCCGAATTTGCGGTTCCTTTTTACCTTACTGGGTTGATAAGTCCGTTTCATGGGATTTACTCCTGTCTATATATAAAGGTTCATACGATCACATTAAAGGCCGCTGCCCCAAAAACCCAAGCCCCGGAACAGCCTCGTTAGTATAAAAAAATGGTGTATAATGATCAAGAGTCATGATCGTCAGTATTTCCCGGCGCTGCGATATCCCCCGGTTTCAGTTTGACTGGTTTATGGGCCGGCTGGACGCGGGTTTTGTGGAGGCCGTCAATCCCTTTAACGCACGCCAGATCCGGCGGGTCGGCCTTTCCCCGGCGGAGGCGGAAGTACTGGTCTTCTGGACCCGGGATCCCCGGCCTCTTTTGGCCCGCACCGGGGAACTGAATCGGCGGGGTTACCGCTTTTATGTTATGGTAACGCTCACCGGCTACCCCGCCCTGCTGGAGCCCCATGCGCCGGACGCGGCGGCCATAAGCGATGCCATGGGGGAACTGGCGGAACAAACCGGGCCCCGCCGGGTGATCTGGCGCTACGATCCGGTGTTTTTGAGCAGCCTGACCGATGCGGCCTTTCACCGGGAAAATTTTTCCGCCCTGGCCCGGCGGTTCCGGGGAAAAATCCGGCGGGTCATTATCAGTTTGTATGACGAATACCGGGGGGCAAAACGGCGGCTGGAGGCGCTGGAGCAAAGCGGCGGCCTCCGGGTTCTGCCCGCGGCGGACCGTGAAGGGCGGCTCCTCCCCCAGGCCCGCGGCCTTCTGGGGGATCTGGCAAAAATCGCCGGGGCTGCGGGGATGGAAATTCAAAGCTGCGCCGGGGCGGAAGACCTTTCGCCGCTGGGCATTGCGCCGGGGGCCTGCGTTGACGGCGGACTTATTCGGGATCTCTGGGGTATAGCAGCGGGCGGCAAAGACAAAAACCAGCGGCCCCATTGCCGTTGCGCGGCGGCGGTGGATATTGGCCGCTACGGAGACTGCCCCGCCGGATGCCTGTACTGTTACGCCCGGCCCTGAGTACCGGAACCGGATAAAATTCGCCGGCGGGAGACAAGGCCCGCCGGAGGGGATTTGGCGTCTCCGGCCCATGGGAAGCTCCGGCAGCCCCGGCCAGGTTCCCGGTCGTTCACTTTCCCCTGGCGTTTTTCGTAAAGGTCCGTTCCATCTGGCGCATCCGGTAGGCCGAAAAGACTTCTTCTCCGTATTCGGTTATTTTCCAGACCTCGTTGTCGCCCTGGCCGGAATGTTTCACCAGTTTCAGGAGGGCAAAATCCGCCATAAGTTTTTTGATTGTGTTGGACGGAGTGGGGTAATTCTTGCGAACCGTTTTTTCCAGATCCGGGTTCAGAACATTTCCCAAAAACCGGGAAATTTCCCCCGGCGTTTTCCCCAGAGAAAGTTCAGGGGCCAGGAGCTTAAAAATCCTCAGGTAGCGGAATTGCCGGGTATTTTCCCAATTATCCCCGCCGCTGTAGTAAAAGCTTAAAAACACCTTGTTAAGGGCCATCAGCTTGAGGACCTGTTTCATCTGCTCCCGAATCTTGCCCCCGATGTCCCCGCTGTTCAGCCTGATCTGCTGTTTCAGATCTTCGTTTTCAACGCTCAACCGGGAAAGCTCATTGGCCACCGAAGGGTCAATTGCCTGGGCAGCGCAAATCCACCCCGCCCTGGGGTTTAGGTTCATTTCCTGAATCAAAAGGCTTTGGGCTTTTTGGCCCAGATCAGAAGCGTTGAGCCAGGTTTCGTGGGTATGATCCGCCAGCTTTTTTTTAAAATCCTCAAGTTTTTGCCGGGCCTCCGGTTCCTGCTCCTTTTTTGCGGCCTTCCACCGGGCCTTTTCGTCAATAATAAGGGCGATGACAGGGACGCCCTTTTTCACCGCCCAGGCACATTCGGTTTCCAGGGAGGATTTTGCACCCTGCGGGCCCAGCTTGTGGGCGATCAGGGCCAGATAGTAATCACATTCTTCAAGATTTTTTTTAATCAACAGTTGATCATTCCCGTTGGACATATCAAAACAGTCCACCGTAACGGGAATATGCCCCAGTTCCATAACGATCCGCGGCAGAATCCGCCGTTCATTTTTCAGGTCATCCAGGGTTGAACCGATAAAGACATGGTACTTCTTCGCCATCAGGTTTGTCATTATGACTCCTTTGGTTGATCATCGGCAAAAAAACCCGGCGATTTAGGCGGTTCCTGTCCATCCGGGATGTGCGCCGCGGCAGCCGGTAGCAGCCGGCGGAATCCGGGGGCTTAATTTTTTCATTTCTGTTTACCTCTCCTTTATTTGGCGTTATACTTGAGGCTGTCCCAAAACTTCAGTTTTTGGAACAGCTGCCTTGGAATTTCGAGCTTGTTCCGAAACCAACCGGATTTTGGAACAAGCTCCTTTATCCATTGGCGTACCAATCACATTTAACAAACCGGAGGGCACTTTATATGGTCTCCGAGGAGGTTCCTATGGCCAGGGCTCAAGAAAAAAGCGGGCTGCCCGGACGGTTGACCGGGACGGCGGTTCCTGTCGGGGCCCTGAGGGGCAAGGGCGGCATGGGAGTGGGTGAATTTCCCGATCTGGCGGATTTTGCGGCGCTCTGCAAAAAAATGGGGCTGGGACTCATCCAAATTCTGCCGGTGAATGATACGGGCTACGAAAGCTCCCCCTACAGCAGCCTTACCGCCTTTGGACTGCACCCCCTGTATCTGCGGATCGAAGACCTGGAAGAATTTGGCCGGGCTGGGGCCGCGGCATCGGCGGCGGCAAAAAAAATCGCCGGATACGGGGCGGCTTTTGAAAAAAACGCCCGGTTTTCCCATTACCAGGTTCTGCGGGCCAAACTGGAGATTCTCCGGGAACTATACGCCGCCAACAAGCCGGAAATTGCCAAAAAAGCCGGGCCCGGGGGGTCTTTGGCGGCCTGGATCGACGCCAATCCCTGGATCAGGGAATATGCGGTGTACCGCCGCCTGAAAGAAGCGAACGGCGAAAAAAGCTGGAAAGAATGGACGGAACACCGGGAAGTGAGCCCAAAGGATATTGAAAGCCTCTGGGGGAATGAAAAATTCCGGGAGGAACATCTCTTTTGGGCCTGGATTCAGGAGGCCCTGGACGCTCAGTTCCGCAAAGCCGCTCAAGCGGTAAAAAACCTGGGCATCCTGCTGGAAGGAGACCTTCCCATTTTGATGAACGAGGACTCCTGTGATGCCTGGGCCCACCCGGAAATTTTCAACCGGAATTTTTCCGCCGGGGCGCCCCCGGATATGTATAGCACCGGAGGCCAAAACTGGGGTTTCCCCATTTACAGCTGGGAAGCCCAGGCTCAGGATGATTACGACTGGTGGCGGCGGCGGCTGGCGGCGGCGGAAAAATACTACCAGGCATACCGGATCGACCATGTGCTGGGTTTCTTCCGAATCTGGGCCGCGGGCCGGGGGGATCACTCCGCCGCTCTGGGACGCTATATGCCCTACAGTCCGGTAACGCTCCGGGATCTCAAGTCTCTGGGCTTTGACAAGGGGCGGATCCGCTGGGTATCCCGGCCCCATGTCCCCACCGGGGAAGTCTGGGACAGTCTGCGGAACAGCCAGGACGGGGAGTTTCAGGAGGCGGACATTGCCGCCGCCGCGGAACAGGTTTTTGCCAAAGCCCTGAACCAGATTGGAAACGAAGAACTCTGGCTCTTCAAGGATACCATCCATTGCGAAAAAGACATCGACGCCCTGGGTCTCCACCCCGCGGCCCGGGATTACCTGATCGGAGCCTGGCATAACCGGCTTTTTCTGGAATACGAAAAAGACTCGTTTTTTCCCGCCTGGCATTTCAGGAATTCCCGGGCCTATGCCAGCCTTTCGGCGGAGGAAAAACAGGAACTGGAAACCCTGACGGAAAAAAAACGCCTTGAATCCGAAAAAATCTGGGAGGCCCAGGGCGGCAAACTCCTTTCAGTCCTGGCATCCGCATCCGCCATGCTGCCCTGCGCGGAAGACCTGGGGGCGGTGCCGGACTGCGTTCCCCGGGTGCTGGCCAAACTCGGCATCCTGGGCCTTCGGGTGGTCCGCTGGCACCGGGCCTGGGATCAGGAGGGAAAGCCCTATATCCCCTTTGACGAATACCCGGAACTTTCGGTCTGCACCCCGGCGGTCCACGACAGCTCCACCGTCCGGGAATGGTGGGAACGGGAGGCGGATCAGGAACTGTTTGCGGGCTTTCTCGGCGTTCCTTCCCTGCCGAGGATTTACAATCCCGGTTCCGCCAAACTGGTTCTTTCCAAAACCGCCGCCGCCGCATCCCGGTTCCGGGTCTTTCAAATCCAGGATCTGCTCCACCTTTCCAACAAATGGTATGCGGAAGACCCCGCCGCGGAACGGATCAATGTGCCGGGCACCAGCAATGAATTTAACTGGACCTACCGGCTCCCCGCGTCCATGGCGGAAATCGGCAAAGACGGGGATCTGGTAAAGGCGGTGGAGGAACTCTCCCAGGCGCGGGCGGCGGAGAAGAAAAGCTAAAGGGACGAGGCATATTGTTTTCATGAGGTATTGGACTTGTTCAATAACTGTGGGGTCTACTACCATTTTTTGTTGATGTTACCAATTCTAATCGCCAAGCAACCCTTTTGGGTTGCAAAGCTCCCCCGCCGAAAGGCGGGCTCTTGGGTATGAGACCCCCGCGGCGAATGACCAGTTCATTACGCCCCCATTCTTCATCACTTCTCACTGATTAAAATTAGAGTTGTTTAAAAACTGAAGTTTTTGAACAAACCCGCTTAAAAACAGCAAAAATGTGGAGCATTGAAACCCGCAGGGTTTCTTGCGAGACTTGCAAGCTAACCTTTGGTTGGCCGATAACCAACCGGGTTATTGAACAAGTCTATTATATACCGACCCATTCATCCCGGTTGAATCTTGTCGAGAGATGGTTTGCGGAAATAACGAACAAGCGGATACGGCGGGAGAACTGGGAAAGGGTGTGGCAATTAAAGCGTACATAAAGACTTGGAACAAAAGCAGCAAAAAATTTATGTGGACCAAACAGGCCGACGACATCCTTGTCAAAATCAACAAAGCTAAATCAATTTTGTCAAATGTTTAAGTCAGAACACTAGCCGAACGGAACCCCGAGCCGCCTACTGGTCCGAAGGCCTGCAGGACAAAAAAGCGTATTCGGTCCTGTTATGTGCCGTTTTTCCTGTTTATAATTGTCTATATATCCATTCTCTACTTTTATTTCTGAGGCCATTTATAGTTTTTATACTATTTCTAAATGAATTATGATCTGCATCACTATAATATAAATATTCAAATGGTTTATTTGGCAAATTTTCTTGGACAAATTTCGTTGATTCAACTGGGACATTTGTGTCTAATTCCCCATGAATCAACAACCTCGCCCTAAAGGGACGAGGTATGTTGTTCTCATAAGGTATTAGACTCAGGGTACATACCCTTTATAACGCCCTAAAGCTCCCCCGCGCAAGCGGGCTCTTGGGTATGTACCCTTCGCTACGAATCAAAGGTAGGAATGTTCAGACCGAAGGTCTGCGCGTAGCGGAATGACCTATTACTCCGTGTCAACTAAATATATACAAATAATCCAAAAGATGTTATGATGAAGTTATCTTACAGGAGGCAACTTCATATGAGAGGAAAGCACGTTAAAATCGAACTCAGCGCGATTGCACTAAACGAACTTGAAAAATTTGCTAAAACCGGAAAACACCGCGTTAAGCTGGTAAACCGGGCAAAAATAATACTCGAACTTGATGAAGCAGACGGACGTAAACCATTGACGCAGGTACAGGTAGCGGAAAAGATCGGAGTGGCTCGTCAAACCGTGAATGACAGTAAACGAGCATTTATCGCGGCGGAAAGCATTGCTGGTTTTTTGCAACGGAAAAAGCGCGAGACGCCGCCGGTTGCGCCGAAGATTACCGGGGAAGTGGAAGCCCATATCATTGCGCTCGCGTGCAGCCCTGTACCACAAGGGTACGCGAAGTGGTCAGTCCGGCTGCTGGCAGACAAGTGTGTGGAATTGAACTATATCGATTCAATCTCGTTTAAGTCCGTTCAACGGGTTTTAAAAAAACACTCCTTAAACCGCACCTGAAAGCGTATTGGTGTATTCCGCCAATGCAAAACGCTTGGAGATTCAACTACACGCCCAAACATGGCAACTGGCTTGATATTGCGGAAATTGAACTGTCAGCACTCGCGGCACAGTGTCTGGGCAATCGGAGAATCTCGAGCATTGAGGCGCTCAATAAAGAACTGCGTGCCTGGGAAACCAGACGCAACTCCACCTAAAAGGGTGTTGACTGGCATTTTACCACCGGTGATGCGCGTTCTAAACTTAAACGCCTTTACCCTGTCATTGTGTAATGTTTTAGTTGACACAAGATACCAGCATCGTTTTCAGCGGGTAGAAATTTCCGGCAAGGTGGAGATTCCCATAGGGAAGCCGGAAAAACCCTGCCGGGGTTTCCGGAGGCCCCCTCATTCCGGGTCAGTCCGTCTTGAATAAAGCGCCCCCCGGTTTTATAGTTATTTTAACACGGTCAACAAGTTAAAGGTTTGTATGCCTGAAAGAAACAGTGGGGGTAGCGGAAGACTTGCTCCGGGCCGAAGGTCCTCCGCAAGTCTTTACAGAGTTTTTTGGCAGGGGCGATGGTGGATGAGATCTGCGAGAGGGTACGAAGCCACAAAACTCCAACATGGTGGAGCAGGGCTGGAGACGAGGGGGAGCAGCGTAAAAAGGGCTTGTTACCCGGTAACAACTGGTTTACCCTTCACATCAACAGTGCTTCCCCTTCTTAACTTGTTGACCGTGATTATTTTAAGTCAAACGCGAGGAGGCAGTCATGAGTGAATCTGAATCGAAAATTGACGCGCTGGATTTTTCCATTGAGGAACTGGGCAAACACAGCATCAAATCTCCTATAGTTATGTCCACGGTTCAGGGGGACAAGGTTGCAAACTATGTAACCGACGACTGCTATGTCCGGCTGGACATGGCCGTAAAACCCGGCGCCCAGCCGACGATAAAACGCTCCCAGGTGCTGGAGTGCGCGGGCCCCCGAGAGATGATCTACTTTATGCCTGCCCATGTCCATGCGGGGATCGTAAGCTGCGGCGGCCTCTGTCCGGGGATCAACGACGTGATCCGGGCCATCGTCCGCTGCCTTTATTACCGCTACGGCGTTACCCGGGTCTCCGGCATTCGCTACGGCTACAAGGGCTTTCTCCCGGAATACCAGTACGGTATTAAAACCCTGGACGCCGATATTGTGGACGACATTCACAAGCTGGGGGGCACCTATCTGGGCAGCGCCCGGGGCGGCGGCAAGGAGGTTTCCAAAATCGTGGACGCCATGGAGCAGCTCAACCTCAATATGCTCTTTACCATCGGCGGGGACGGTACCCAGCGGGGCTCGTTGGACATTGCCGAAGAAATTGACCGCCGGAAGCTCAAAATCGCCATGGTGGGAATTCCCAAAACCGTGGACAATGATTTTGCCATTATCGACCGCTCCTTTGGCTTTGACACGGCAGTTTCCAAGGCGGTGGAAGTGGTAGCCTCGGCCCACATGGAGGCCAGTTCCGCCATCAACGGCATTGGCCTAGTCAAAGTCATGGGCCGGGAATCGGGCTTCATCGCCGCCTGCACCGCGCTGGCAAGCCACGAGGTCAACTTTGTGCTGATCCCCGAAATTCCCTTCAACCTGGAGGGCTACAACGGCTTCCTCCACCACCTGGCGGAGCGGCTGAAAAGGCGGAAACACGCGGTCATTGTCGTGGCCGAGGGGGCCATGCAGGATCAGCTTCTGACGGAACAGAAAACCGATGCCGGGGGAAACCTGAAACTGGCCGATGTGGGCGCCTATCTTCGGGACCGGATCATCAAATATTTTGAGGAAAAAAAGATCGAGATCAATCTGAAATACATCGATCCCAGTTACATCATCCGTTCCGCCCCGGCGAACCCCGGCGACTCGATTTACTGTGAGCGGCTGGGGAATGCGGCGGTTCATGCGGCCATGGCGGGAAAAACCAAGCTGATCATCGGCTTGGTGAACAATGAATTTGTCCACCTGCCTATCAAGCCGGTCATATCCCACCGCAACCACGTGGACCCCGAAGGAAACCTCTGGCGGGACACTCTGGACGCCACCCACCAGCCCATGCTTATGGTGAACCAGTTTAACAAGTGAGGCTGTTCCGAAACCGGGTTTTGGAACAGCTCTCCTGAATTGAGCCGGAGCTTATTGGATAATCCGGAGAGAATCCGGGCCGGGGAAGGGTTATAACTCGTAGAGTTCGTGAAGAAACAGGGACGCCGCCTGAGCCACGTTCAGGCTTTCGATATTTCCGGCGCCGGGAACCCGGATAAGGGCGGAGCAGTTTTCCGCCACATCCCGCGGCAGGCCGGACTCTTCGTTTCCCAGCGTCAGGGCGATTCCCGGCCTGCCCCCGGAGCGGAGACCGGCGGCGCCGGACGGCGGGGCTTTGAGTTTTTTCCCCTGATCCTGCACAATCCCCCCCAGATCCCGAATCCGCAGCCGCGCCCTGGGGCCTGTGCCGATGGTAACGATATATTGGGACGCCGCCCGGAGAAAAGCCGCGATGTTCCGCACCCGGCGGAATTCCACAAATTCCATGCCCCCTTCGGCAACCCGGTAGGCGCTGGTACTCAGCCGGGCCTCGCTGTCCCCTTCGCTTAACACCACCAGGGGGCAGTCAAAAAAGGCAGCGGCCCTGACCATGGCCCCCAGGTTATGGTCGTTCCCCACGGCGTGGAGGACCAGCCCGGTTTTCCCCTCCGCGGCCCAGCGGTACAGGTCCGCTTCCGTCAGATCTTCAAGGCCCGGCGTTTCCATCATGGCCGCCACGCCCTGATGCCGGGGGCTTTTGCAGATCCGCTCCAGTTCTTCATCGCCGCAAATTTTGTAGGGCCGCTTCCGTTCCGCGAGCTGTTTACAAACCTGGCTAAAGGCCGGGAGCCGGTCCTCCCGCAAAAAAAGGCGGTTTATTTTTTCAGGATGGCAGCGGCCCAGCGCCAGGGCGGCGTTAAAACCGCAGACCGCCAGTTCATCAGTCAGTTTGTTTCGCATACCGCAGTCTACCACGCCCCGCCTCTTTGAGACAGGTTCCCTTGAGACCGGCTCAGTTGTTCAGCGCCGGCACGAGCCCCACCAGGCCCTTGACTTCGCTGTCGCTAAAGCGCAGCCCCGCGCCGAAAAAATAATCCCGCCGATCCACCAGTGCGTTGCTGACGCCGCCCTGAAGGTAGAGCCAGTTCCAGGGCTTGTCGGAATCGGGATCAAAGAACGGGTACACCGTCAGAGTGCCCCGGAGGTTCGGGCGTTCACCCGTTCGGAAATTAAACACCTCCCCGGAGAGCGCCGCCCACCGGACCGGCTGTATGTCTATGCCGACGCCCGCGGTATTTTCCAGGAGACCGCCGTGAAGGGTAAGAAACCCAAAGCGGCGGGCCAATTCAGCGTCCACCGCAAAGGTATACCGGGTTTCGGTAAGGTCTTCGATCTGGTATGTCCCGCTGCCATCCACCTTCTCTTTCACCCGCCGGTACACAACCCCGTCAGGGGCGGTGGACACGCCCACCCGGTACCAGCGATCCTTTGACGCGGGGATCAGCCGAAGCGATGCCCCGGCCTGTAGTTGTTCCGCGCTCACACCGTAGCGGCCAAAGGTGTCCACTTCGACCCCCAGCCCCACCGCTTTTTTCACAATGACCCCTGCGTCGGCCACCACTCCGTCGGCGTCCTTCGCCAGGGTGTTGACGCTGTCCAGTGTTTCCTGAAGCTGCGCCGCCGATAACTCGATCCGCTGGGCCGCGGAAAGCAACGTTATATAGAGCTGATCGTCGTAAATCACCCGCCCGATATTCCCTTCGCCCCGGCGCACTTCGTCGGTAATCTGGCGGATATTTTCCAGGGACATGGAAAGCAGAACAAGCTGGTTGTCCTGAAATTCCCGCAGCGTCTGGGTAATCTGTTCGCCCAGTTCCTGCACCGTCCCCACCACCGCGCCAATGTCGCCGCTGTTTTTTTCCGCGTTGATGACGCTCCCCGGCGGGAGGAGGGGGCCCAGTTCCGTCCCCGGTTCAAGGTACAGTACCGCGGTTCCCAGGATGGAAGAAGAGCGCCGGGAAACATAGGCGTCCCGGTGAATCTCCACATCCCTGAGGAACCCGATCTTGAGATGGGCCGCGTTGTTTTCCAGGCTGACGTTCTGGACCCGTCCGACCGCCACTCCCGCTAGGTACACCTTGGACCGGGAGGAAAGCCCCGTAGCGTCCTGCAGGGTAACATAGTAGGGCTTAAGGTCAAAATTGCTCAGGCCGTCGGCGGTGGCAATAATGTAAATGCTTCCCCCTACTCCCAGGACAATAAAAAGCAGGGCGATTTTAACATACCGTGAAACCATCATTTTCTTATCCCGTTAAAAGAAATTCGCAAAAAATCCCGCACCATGCGATGGTCAGACTGTACCACCTCCTGGGGGCTCCCCTCGGCAACAACGCGGCCCTGATCCAGGAACGCGATAGCATCGGCGATCCTGAAGGCCGCGGGAATATCATGGGTTATCATAACACAGGTAAGGTGCAGTTCCCGGTTTACCCGGACCACCAGATTGTTGATGGTCTCGGACAAAACCGGATCCAGGCCGGTGGTAGGCTCGTCAAAAAAAAGCACCTCGGGCCGCATCATCAGCGCCCGGGCGACACCTACCCGTTTCCGCATACCGCCGGAAAGTTCTTCGGGCCGTTTGGACTCAATGCCGGGCAGATCTATCCATTCGAGCAGTTCCTTCACCCTGCCGGCGATTTCGTCAGGGTTTTTTATCCGCAGCACTTCTTTCAGGGGAAAGGCAAGGTTCTCCTCCACCGTCATGGAATCAAACAGCGCGGCGTTTTGAAAAGAATAGCCGAAGCGTTTACGCATGGCGATCATTTCTTCCTTTTTCAGGGCAGTCAATTCCGTATCCTGGAACCAGACCCTTCCCCGGTCAGGCTTCATCATTCCCATGATGGTTTTAAAGAGCACGCTTTTCCCCGTACCGCTTTGCCCGATGACAGCGCTGATGCGTTTTTCCGGCACCCGGATATTCACCCCCTTGAGGACCTCGTTGCTGCCAAAGGTCTTCCAGATATCCTCGGTTTTGATAATGTCCCGAAGCCCCGCCGCCGCATTCATACGTAGATAACCCGCAGCAGCAAGCTGGCAAGCAGATAATCCGCCACCAGAATGGAAACCGAAGAAACCACTACCGCTGTAGTGGCGCTGTCCCCCACTCCCTTGGCCCCCTGGGAAGTCCTGAGGCCAAAAAAACAGCAGATTGTGGAGACGATAAAACCCATCACCACGGATTTGATGAGCCCCACAAAAATGTCCCGGGGGCTGAGAAAGTCGAAAAGGTAATCCAAAAAACCGGCGGAGTCGATGTTGAACAGGTTGATTGATACGACAAAAGCCCCAAGGGTGCCCATCATATTGGAAAGGAGCGTTAAAAGGGGGAAAACCAGGAGAGAGGCTATCACCTTGGGAAGGACCAGATAATGCTCCACGCTGATGGACATGGATTCCAGGGAATCGATCTGTTCCGTAACCCGCATGGTTCCCAGTTCCGCGGCCATGGCGGAACCGTTTTTCGCTATCAGCATCAGGGTGGTGATGACCGGGGCGATTTCGCGGGACATGGCCACCGCTACCGTGGCGCCGGCGCCGATCTCCGCCTGGAAGGTCTGGAGCATCGTTACCATCTGGAGGGCGAAAATCATCCCCATGGCGCCCCCGGAAAGGCTGATGATAAGCAGGGAATTGACCCCCAGCCGTTCAATCTCCATAAGGCACCGGGAAAAGCGAAGCGGCCGTTTTACCACGGAACGGATCACTATCCCCACAAACGCGAAATACTGACCTATTGTTTCAAGTTTTTCAAACAGGACGCGCCCCATAGTATACAGTGTAACCCAAAGCTGCCTTTTCTTCTAGTTTCCGGGCTGTTGGCTTTCGGGCTTTCGCCCGCCGGCCCCGGCAGCCTGAACCGGGGCCGGGTCCTTGCGGATCTGTCCAATTCCCCGTATCATGGAACAGTGGCGGTACGAAAAACCAGCAGCAGAAAAAAGCCGGGGCAAAGCGCCGGGAGGAAGGCCGGGGCATCCCGGAAAGTCCCCTGGGCTATGCTTTTCTGGCTGACCTTTATCCTGATAATCACCGGGCTCTTCTGGATAAACCAGGAAACCATACAGAAAAACTATACCCGGCTGGCCTCCCGCTTTACGGCCCAGAGCCGGGGCGCGGTTGCGGAAACCCCGCCCCCGGCGGAAATTCCCCCGGCCCCGGAAACCGCCCCCGCCGCGCCGCCGGCGGAAACCTCGGCAGCCCCGCTCCGGCCCGCCTCCCCCACCGCGCCGCCGGGCGCCGCTCCCGCCGAAAGGCCGCCCCCGGCCACGACGGTCCCGGCGGCCCCGGAACAGCGCCCGGCAACGGAACCCGCCAGAGACCGGAGTATTTATTTTACCCAGATTGACAAGGACGGAGTGATCCTCCGGTCAAAGGCCAGCCGGAAAATCCCCTCCTCCGACTCCCCGATGCTGGACTCCCTCACGGCCCTCCTCCAGGGCCCCACTGCCGAGGAGCAGCGCCGAGGCCTGGTCAGCCTTATCCCCGCCGGAAGCCGGATCCTCTCCGCCACTGTCCGGGGGAACACCGCCTATATCAGCTTTAGCGAGGAATTTCAGTACAACACCTACGGGGTAGAGGGCTACGCCGCCCAATTGAAACAGATTGTCTGGACCGCCACGGAATTTTCCACGGTACAGGATGTGCAAATTCTTATTGAAGGGCGGCGGGTGGATTATCTGGGCGAAGGCATCTGGATCGGAAGCCCCCTCAGCCGGGACGAACTGTAGGGACAGGTTTTCAAGACAAAGCCCGGCGGCGGAATTCCGGCGGGAGCGGGCCGGTTCAGGCGCGGAAAATCCGTTCCAGGGTGAGCGTTTTCCCTGTTTCCCCGTCAATTTCCGCCAGAACGCCCTGAACGCCGCCGGTTCCCTCGGCGCACTCCATCCGGTACAGCACCTGGCTCCGTGCCCGGTCAAGGCATATTTTCGGATCCATGCCGATAACGCTCCGGGTAACGCCGGTCATGCCAAGGTCGGTGATATAGCCCGTCCCCAGGGGCAGAATCCGTTCATCGGCAGTCTGGACATGGGTATGGGTTCCCGTCACCAGGCTGACCCGGCCATCCAGATACCAGGCCAGGGCTTCTTTTTCGCGGGTAGATTCGGCGTGAAAATCAACCAGAATAATGTCCCCCGGCCCCCGCAGTCCCGCGGGGAGGTTTCCTTCGGAGTTGTATAGTGAATGAAACAGATCGGCGGGGGGGCCCTGTTCCGCCAGAATGTTGTCAAAACAGCGGAAAGGGCAGTCGATGGGGCTCATCAGTTCCCGGCCCTGAATATTCACGACCAGCCAGGAAACGGGCCGGCCCCCGGCGGCGGTTTTCTCCAGCCGCACCCAGCCCCTGCCCGGCGTACCGGGAGGATAGTTGGCGGGCCGCAGCGCCCGGCTTTCCGTTTCCAGAACGGGCCAGAAATCCCGCTTTTCCCATACATGGTTCCCGCTGCTCACCACATCCGCTCCGGCGGCGAGAATCCGCCTGAAAGCCGTTTCGGTTATCCCGAAGCCCCCGGCGGCGTTTTCCCCATTCACCACCACAAAATCGGCGGCCTTTTCCTGGATCAGGCCGGGGAGCCGGGTCTCCAGGGCCTCCAGCCCCGGATCGCCCACCACGTCGCCGATCATCAGCGCCCGTAACATTGACATACCATAACCCTGCTTTACCGGACGACGGCCTCTCTGCCAATCTAAAGATTGGCAGCCATTTTCCGCATACTGTGGCTGTTTTTGGGGGCCACGCCGTGCTGACTTTTTTGTAGGACACGCGCTGCGTGCTTCATCGGGCGTACTCCACGACACGGGTTTCGCGGATGATCGTTACCTTGATCCGGCCCGGATACCGGAGGTCGTTTTCGATCTTTTTGGCAATATCCTTGGCCAGGTTCCGGGACTGATCGTCGTTGATCGCCTCGTTGTTGACGATGATCCGCAGTTCCCGGCCCGCTTGAATGGCAAAGGCTTTTTCAACCCCGGTAAAGCCCCCGGCGATGTTTTCCAGATTTTCCAGCCGTTTGACGTAGTTATCCAGGGTTTCCCGCCGGGCGCCGGGCCGGGCCGCGGAAATGGCGTCGGCGATCTGCACCAGCACCGATTCCACACAGGTGGGCTCAATGTCGTTATGGTGGCTCCCAATGGCGTTGATGATCCGGGGATCTTCCCCCATTTTCCGGGCCATGTCCATGCCGATTTCTGCATGGTTCAGATCGGAGTCGCTCTCTACCCCCTTGCCGATATCGTGAAGCAGGGCGCCCCGCTTGGCCAGTTCCCGGTTGGCGCCGATTTCAGCGGCCAGCATCCCGGCGATAACCGCCACTTCTTTGGAATGGTACAGCACATTCTGGCCGTAGCTGGTCCGGAAATAGAGCCGCCCCAGAGCCCGGATGCCGTCCTGTTTGATGTTGTGGATGCCCAAATCGAAGAGGACTTTTTCGCCCTCCTCAAAGATCTTCTGGGAAATGTCCTTGCTGACCCGGGTAACGATTTCCTCAATCCGGGCGGGATGTATCCGGCCATCGGCGATAAGCCGCTCCAGGGACACTTTGGCGATTTCCCGGCGCACCGGGTCAAAGCAGGAGATCACTACCGCCTCGGGGGTATCGTCGATGATGATGTCCACCCCGGTAAGGGTTTCCAGGGTACGGATGTTCCGCCCCTCCCGGCCAATGATCCGGCCCTTCATCTCGTCGTTGGGCAGGGTTACGGTGGCCACCGTTACCTCGCCGGTAACTTCCGTGGCAAGCCGCTGAATGGCGGCCACCAGAATGTCCCGGGCTTTTTTCTCCCCCGCCAGGTTCGCTTCCTGTTCGATCTTGTTGATCAGGGCCTGGGCGTCGTGTTTTGCGTCGTTTTCCAGATCCTGGATGATCAGGGCCTTGGCCTGTTCAGCGCTCAGGCCCGAAATCCGCTCCAGTTCCGCCCGGTACCGTTCCTCTTCCCGGCTCAGGGCCTCTTCCCGCGTCTCAAAAACCCGCTCTTTGTCAGCCAGAGCCTGCTCGGTTTTCTCTATCTGACTGGTCTTTTTTTCTATAAGTTCTTCTTTTTGAACCACCCGGCGTTCATACCGCTGGAGTTCAGCCCTGCGTTCCCGAGTCTCCCTTTCCTGCTGGTTTCGTTCGCGAATAACTTGTTCTTTTGCCTCAAGAAGGAGTTCCTTCTTTTTGGCTTCAGCTTCCTTTATCGCATCCTGTTTTATACGTTCGGCGCGCTGCTCCGATGCCGTAAGTTGAAATCTGGCGTACAGCCATCTAATGATCCAGCCTAAGGTTAACCCGGCAAGAGGGAGGATTACATACAAAATCCACATTTTGTCCACCCCTTACCGATGATATTTCAAATACACATCAAGATACAACAAAACCGCCCCGGTTGTCAATTGGTTTAGGAATAAAAAAAGGACGATGGAGGCCCGGCCAGGGCCCCCTTGAGGGTTTTCAGACTGCGAACAGGCCGGCGGAAGCCCCGCGGCCCCGGCGGGGGGTTTTGCGGCTATTTTTCGTGCTTGCCCGTGGGACTGTGCTTACAGCCCATGCCTTCGGCAGTGGAGCCGCAGTACACGCATTTGTTCGCGCCGTGGCCGTGGATGTGCTTCCGGGTGGGGGTTTGGAGGCATCCGTTCCCGTAGGAAGATGAGCCGCAGTATATACAGTGTTTTTCATCGTCATGGTGTTTGTGGAGCCCGTTCAGGCTTTTCGGGCAGCCGGGCCCGTAGGCGGTGGAACCGCAATGTACGCATTTTGTTGCCATGGTCTCTCCTTGTTCCGGCGACAGAAGCGCCGCTAACTTTTTATGGTAGTATATTATCGGCACATAGGGGGAAAAATCTTTCGGGCACTGTACGGGGCCCGGCCTTTGCCCCATAATAAAGGCATGGGTCTGAATGAAACACCTCTGGCCAACCGGGTCCACATCGGGTTTTTTGGCCGGCGGAACGCGGGGAAGTCGAGCCTCCTCAACGCGCTGACGGGTCAGGAAACCGCTATTGTTTCGGAGACCAAGGGCACTACTACCGACCCGGTCTACAAGGCCATGGAACTCCTTCCTCTGGGGCCGGTGGTGGTCATCGACACGCCGGGCATCGACGATACGGGGGAACTGGGGGAGCTGCGGGTCCGCCGGGCCAAACAGGTGCTGAACAAGACCGACGCGGCGGTTCTGGTGGTGGACGGAGAAGGCGGCGCGGGAGGGCCTGAGGAAGAACTGATCCGCCTGTTCCGGGCCAAGGAGATTCCCTTTATCGTGGCCCGCAACAAAAGCGACCTGATCTCAAAGGAGCCGGGGGCTCCGGCGGGCGCTTTGGCGGGTCCGGGGGAACATACCATCGCGGTCAGCGCGAAGACCGGGGAAAACGTCGAGAACCTAAAGGAACGGATCGCCCAGTTGGCCCGGATCGAGGAACCCAAGCTGCGGATCGCGGCGGACCTGATCCGGGGCGGGGATTTTGTGGTGCTGGTAACGCCCATTGACAAGGCCGCGCCCAAGGGACGGCTGATCCTCCCCCAGCAGCAGACTATCCGGGACATTCTGGAGGCCGATGCGGCGGCCATTGTGGTCAAGGAATTCGAGCTGCGGGAAACCCTGGAACATTTGGGGAAAAAGCCCGCCCTGGTCATCACCGACAGCCAGGTCTTCGCCAAGGTCTCCGCCGACACCCCGCAGAATATCCCCCTTACTTCCTTTTCGATTCTCTTTGCCCGGTACAAAGGCTTTCTCGCCCAGGCGGTCCGGGGGGTGGCGGCGCTGGATCGCCTTCGGGACGGCGGGTGTGTGCTGATCTCCGAAGGCTGCACCCATCACCGCCAGTGCGACGACATAGGCCGGGTCAAACTGCCCCGGTGGATCAAAAACTACTCGGCCAAACAGCTTGAGTTCGCCTTCAGCTCCGGCGGCGAGTTCCCGGAAGACCTTTCCCCCTATCAACTGGTGGTTCACTGCGGGGGCTGTATGCTTAACGAACGGGAGATGAAGTACCGGCAGGGCTGCGCGGCGGATCAGGGAATCCCCATGACCAACTACGGCATCCTGATCGCCCACATTCAGGGGATTCTGAAACGGAGCGTCGCCATGTTCCCCCATGTGCTGGCGGAAATTGAAGAAGGATAACGAAACGTATGCGGATTGAAAAAGACGGCCTGGGGGAACTGGAACTGCCGGATGACTGCCTCTACGGTATCCAGAGTGAGCGGGCCCGGCGCAATTTTTCGCTGGGTTACAAAGAAACCGCCCTTCCCCTGATCTACGCCATGGTAAAGATTAAAAAAGCCGCGGCCCGGAGCTGGCAAAAAACCGGGGCCAAAGCAGCCGGGGGCCGGGAAGGGGTTTTCGGGGCCATTGTTGCGGCCTGCGACCTGGCCCTCGCCGGGGAAGCCGATGACGCCTTTGTTACCGGCGCCCTCCAGGGCGGGGCCGGCACCTCGGCCCACATGAACGTCAACGAGGTGATCGCCAACCTGGCCCTGCGGCTGCTGGGGGAAAAGCCCGGCGCTTACGAAGTGGTTCACCCCCTGGACGATGTGAACCGGGGCCAGTCCACCAACGACGTGTACCCCACGGCTCTGCGGATCGCCGCCATCGGCCTCTTGCGGGAATTGAGCGATCACTGTGCCAAATTGCAGGAAGCGCTGCAGAAAAAAGAAGCCGCCTTTGAAGACCTTCCCAAGCTGGGCCGCACCGAGTTGATGGACGCGGTGCCTGTTACGCTGGGGAACGAATTCGCCGCCTGGGCGCAGGCCATAGCCAGGGACCGCTGGCGGCTCTATAAGGCCGAGGAACGGCTGCGGCAGGTGAATATCGGCGGCGCGGCGGTGGGCCTCCACGACACAGATCCGGCGGCCCGGAAGTACCGTTACACCGTCATTGAAGAACTGCGGGAAATCACCGGCCTGGGCCTGGCCGCCGCCGAGTACCCCATGGACATTACCCAGAACAACGACGTGTTTGTGGAAGTGTCGGGCCTACTCAAGGCCCTGGCGGTGAATCTCTCCAAAATCGCCGGGGACCTCAGGCTGATGAACTCAGGGCCCCATGGCGGCCTGGGGGAAATCTCCCTCCCGCCCCTCCAGGCGGGCAGCACTATCATGCCCGGCAAGGTAAACCCCGTGATCCCCGAAATGGTTATCCAGGCCGCCATCCGGGTCATGGCCAACGATTACGCCATCACCGCGGCGGCCTCGCGGGGCGAATTTGAACTCAACGCCTTTTCCCCCCTCATCGCCGACTCCCTGCTGGAAAGCCTCTCCCTCCTCTGCCGGGCAGCGCCCATTTTCCGGGAGACCTGCGTCGAGCCCCTGCGGGCGAACCGGGAACGCTGCGCCGCCCTGTTGGAAAGCTCCCTGGCCTTCGCCGCCGCCTGGGTTCCCCGCCTGGGTTATGACAAAGTCCGGGCGGTTATTGCCGGACAGGGCGGCGACCCGGCGAAGGTACGGCAGGCGCTGGAACGGGAAGCCTCTGGTTCGCGGGCGAAAAAGGAATAGCCGCGCTTTTGCCGGATATGGCGGGGCTTAAAACGCGCACGGGATAGAAGCGGAAATATCGGAGGACTTGCGGAGCAAGGCCGAGGAATTGGAGCGGATAGCCCGGTTTTTTGCGGCGCGAAAGAGCAGCCCGTTTAAGGGCTGTTATTGGATAACGGCAACGCCCGCCGCAAAAAATGCGCCCGGATTCTGAAGGGAAATTTCTGAATCGCCCCTTGCTTTCCTGCCAAATCCGCAATAGAATAGAGGTATCCCATACCGGCGAGAGGGTTCTTGCCGGGATTGGGGTCTGAAAGACCAGCCTTGTGAACCAAGATTTGTTCTGGTTCGGCGAGGGCCGTATATCGCTCCGTTTTAGCGCGTTATATGCCCTCGGGATTTTCCGGGGGCTTTTTTGTCTCCTGATCTTATGGAAGCGCGAAAACGCTGCCGGGTGTTTTCAGCGTGTTCCCGCGAACCTGGAGGAAGGATGAAACGGATTGCGGTGATTGGGGCGATTCTGAAAACGCCCCGGACAAGTCAGCGGGCCTTTAACGAGACGGTTTCCCAATACAAGGAAATTGTGAAGGGACGGATGGGGATTCCCTTTGACGATGAGGACACGGCGGTGATCGCCCTGACCCTTCTCGGCGAACTGGACGACATTAACGCCCTGACGGGAAAACTGGGGAACCTGCCCCAGGTAACGGTAAAAACCGCGGTTTCAGGGGATCTGAAAAACGGCGGGGGGAACGTGTAGATGGTTCGGGGGATGCTATGTACGATGTAAAATCTGAAAAGGCGGAGGATTTTATTTCCGCCGAAGAGGTTCAGGCCACGCTGGAATACGCGAAGCGCGGGAAAAACGACCGGGCGCTGGTGGATGGCATACTGGCGAAGGCGCGGGAAATGAAGGGGCTTTCCCACCGCGAAGCGTCGGTGCTTCTGGCCTGCGATGACGCCGGGACGATAAAAAAAATTTACGATCTTGCCTTTGATATCAAGCAGCAGTTTTACGGGAACCGTATTGTGCTGTTCGCCCCGCTCTATCTTTCAAACTACTGCGTCAACGGCTGCCTTTATTGTCCGTATCACCAGGGTTCGGATATGGCCCGCAAGAAACTTTCCCAGGAAGAGATCCGCGCCGAAACTATTGCGCTGCAGAATATGGGACACAAGCGGCTTGCGGTGGAGTGCGGCGAAGATCCGGTTCACAATCCGATTGAGTATATCCTCGAAAGCCTGGACACGATATACCGCGTAAAGCACAAAAATGGCGCCATACGGCGGGTGAACGTGAATATCGCCGCGACAACGGTTGAGAACTACCGCAGACTGCATGATGCCGGCATCGGCACCTATATTCTGTTCCAGGAAACCTACCACAGGCCCGGTTATGAATACCTGCACCCCAGGGGCCCCAAACATAATTACGCATACCACACCGAGGCCATGGACCGGGCTATGCTGGGCGGTATTGACGATGTGGGGCTGGGCGTTCTCTTTGGTCTTGAAAATTACGCCTATGAATTCGCGGCGCTTCTTATGCACGCGGAGCATCTTGAGGCGCGCTTTGGCGTGGGGCCCCACACGATAAGTGTTCCCCGGGTAAAGCCCGCCCAGGGCGTGGATCCCAATTCCTTTGACGGCGGCATAAGCGACGGGCTTGTTGAAAAAATCGCGGCCTGTATCCGCATTGCCGTGCCCTATACCGGCATGATCATCTCCACCAGGGAAAGCAAGAACGTCCGAGAAAAACTGCTGCGCGTGGGCGTGTCGCAGATAAGCGGCGCGTCACGGACTTCTGTCGGCGGCTACGATGAAAACCAGGACGAGGAAGAAGACACCCGGCAGTTTGTGGTTTCCGATACCCGCTCCCTGGACGAGGTTATAAAATGGCTTATCGATGCGGAGTATGTTCCCAGTTTCTGCACGGCCTGTTATCGCGCGGGGCGCACCGGCGACCGTTTTATGGCATTATGCAAGAGCAAACAAATTCTCAACTGCTGCCATCCCAACGCCCTGATGACATTGAAGGAATATTTGATGGATTACGCCGCGCCGGTAACGCGGGAAACCGGGGAAAAACTGATTGAACGGGAGATAGAAAATATCCCGAAGGAAAAAGTCCGTTCCCTTGTGCGCCAAAACCTGGTCAACATTCAGGGCGGACAGCGGGATTTCAGATTGTAATGGGGGCGCGGATGATTGATGCCGTTTCCGGTCATAGCGGGATCGAAGCGCCGGCAGCCGGACTGGACACACGCAGCGACGCGGGACTTCTGGAGCTTATCACTACCGAAGACCCGGTTCGGGAAGAAGCCCTCTTTGCCGCGGCCCGGCAGGTCCGCGCCCGATCTTACGGGCAGGATGTGTATTTCCGGGGCCTGATCGAATTTACCAACCACTGCAAAAACAACTGCTACTACTGCGGTATCCGGGGGGGCAACGGGCAGGTGGAACGTTACCGTCTCTCGCTGGAGGAAATCCTCGGCTGCTGCCGGCTGGGGGATTTGCTGGGCTACCGGACCTTTGTGCTTCAGGGCGGGGAAGACCCCTGGTTTACCGATGACCGGATAGTCGAAATCGTGGCGGGCATCCGCCGGGAATACCCCGGCCACGCCATCACGCTTTCCATCGGGGAGCGGAGCCGGGAAAGCTACGAACGCTTTTTCCGGGCCGGGGCAAACCGCTACCTCCTCCGCCACGAAACCGCCAATGACGATCATTACCGCAGGCTCCACCCCGAATCCATGAGCCTTTCGGAGCGGAAACAGTGCCTTTTTAACCTGCGGGAAATCGGCTATCAGGTGGGGGCGGGCTTTATGGTGGGAACCCCTTTCCAGACCCCGGAAAACCTGCTGGAGGACCTCCGGTTTTTGCAGGAACTAAAGCCCCAGATGGTGGGCATCGGCCCCTTCATCCCCCAGGCCGCCACCCCCCTGGGCGCGTACCCCGGCGGCGGCCTCCGGCAGACCCTGCGGATGGTGGCCCTGACCCGGCTCCTCCTCCCCCAGGCACTGATCCCCGCCACAACCGCTCTGGGGACTATCTCCCCCACAGGCCGGGAAAAGGGTCTTATGGCGGGGGCCAATGTCGTCATGCCCAACCTCTCCCCCAAAGACGTGCGAAAGCTCTACGCCCTCTATGACAACAAAATCTGCACCGGCGACGAGGCCGCCGAATGCCGCCTCTGCATGGAAGGCCGGATCCGCGGTTTCGGCTTTGTTCCCAACATGGCCCGCGGGGACTACGCCGGGGGCGCGCCTGTTCCCGGCGGCTGAGGCCCAATCCGCAGAGCCGCCGCCGGGTCCTGGGGGCCGGTCTGGCAGAACTCTCGTCTATTCGCCTTGACATTTTTCTACTTTGTCCTTGTTTTTGCCTTGACATTTTCAGAAAAACATACTATATTTGCCTTGATATTTTACTAAAAACACTTGTTTTTCGGGTTGATATTTTATGAACGCATATTATTTTTACCGGAATATTGACGCCGCCCTGCTGGAATGGAGCAAAGAAGCCCGACGGAAGCCCCTGCTCCTGCGAGGGGCCCGGCAGGTGGGGAAGTCATCGGCCATACGGCATCTAGGGCAGCGCTTCCGGTATCTGGCGGAGATCAACTTTGACCAGGACGAAGGGGTCCGCCGGCTTTTTGAACAAGGCCTTTCACCCAGGGAACTCTGCGCCCAGTTGGCCGTCTATTGTAATACCCCGGTTATACCGGGAGAAACTCTCCTTTTTTTTGACGAAATTCAGCGCTGTTTACCGGCCCTAGCATCGCTCCGCTATTTTTACGAACAATACCCGGAACAGCATCTGGCGGCGGCGGGGTCCCTGCTGGAATTCGCCCTGGAGGAAATCCCTTCTTTCGGGGTGGGAAGGGTACATTCCCTGTTTATGTACCCCTTCGCGTTTGATGAGTTTCTGCGGGCCCTGGGCGAGGAAATGCTTGTCGAAGCCATACGCGGGGCCGGGCCGGACAAGCCCCTGCCGGAACCCATCCATGAGCGGCTTACCGCCCGGCTCAAAATATTCCTGGTCCTGGGCGGTATGCCCGAAGCGGTGCTGGAATATACCCGGACCGGAGACCTGATCCGCAGCCGGGAAGCGTTAAACGACCTCCTCTTGGGCTTCCGGGATGATTTTGCGAAATATAAAAAAAGAATCCCCGCCCTGCTGGTCAACGAGGTTTTTGAATCCGTGGCGCATCAGGCGGAGGGAAAATTTGTCTACGAGCGGGCCGTCCCCGGCGCGGGCCGGAGCCGGGTCCAGGACGCGCTGGAACTGCTTGTCAAGGCGGGGCTGGTGTTTCCCGTAACCCACAGCGCCGCCAACGGCGTTCCCCTGGGGGCGGAAGCCAACCCCAAATACCGCCGGATGCTGCCCTGTGACACCGGTTTGTTTTTGCGGCTCCTGGGCTTTGAATCCGCCGCCGCCCAGGTCCTTTTGGCGGAAAATGTCCAGTCCATTAACCGGGGCGCTTTGGCGGAAATTTTTGCGGGGCTGGAACTGTTAAAAAGCTCCCCTCCCGCCGTTCCCCGGCAGCTTTACTGCTGGCGGCGGGCTTCGAACCCCGGCGAAAACCGGCAGGGCAATGCCCAGGTCGATTACGTCATTCAGCGGGAAGACCGCATCATCCCCATGGAGATAAAATCGGGAAGCCGGGGCAGTATGCAAAGCCTCCGGTTTTTTTTGGAAGAAAAAAGGCTGCCCCTGGGGATACGTTGCTCCCTGGAAAATTTCAGCCGCTATGAAAACATAGCTGTCTATCCCCTCTACGCGATTTCCAATCTGCTTTCAGCCTTTCCCTAAAACCTGTATCCGAGCGCCAGCTTTACCGTAGGCCCATGCCCCAGCCGGA
The DNA here is from genome assembly GCA_031266075.1 of Treponema sp. Taxonomy (GTDB): domain Bacteria; phylum Spirochaetota; class Spirochaetia; order Treponematales; family Breznakiellaceae; genus JAISAN01. The sequence goes on along the minus strand of JAISBS010000057.1, from coordinate 32,111 downwards.
CCAGGGAAGATTCAATCCCGGGGAATTCAACCTTAGTGAGATTGGTCTCAAATTTGGTTGGAGGGCGCAGGCCGTACAGGGCGTCCAAACGGATATAAAGGTGGCTGCTCAACGCAAGATCCACGCCGCCGCCCAATTTAAACCAGAGCGCATTAAACTCTTCGGGTTTCAAAATTTCAACGCCATTCTCTTTTACGGACATAGTGATGAGGTAGTCAAAGCCCAGGAGGGGAAAAACCGACAGGGCTTTGTTTATGGAAAACGGATACTTGCCCAGCGCCCCGATGCTGAGCTGGGTATATACCATATCTGTTTTATTTGATATATCCGGTGTTAAAGGAATTGATGACGCTTCCATTGTGTATTTACCGCTGCCGGGAAAAAAACCAAAAGAGACTTCCACGTATTTTGCATCAAAAAACAGGAATCCGCCGCCGCCAAAGTATGGGAGGGTTACCGTTTGTCTGGCGTTGTTGTTTCCCACTGACTCACTCCCGCCGCCAAAATCGCCATCCAGATAGCCGCCGGCGCCGATACTCATCTGAGCCGCCAGACTTCCCGCCGTCAAAAAAGCAAAAACTAAAATAAATCCCTTTTTTCTCATCAATCTCTCCTTCATATTTCATTCGGCGGAGCTGCATTTTTTTTTGAGAATATCAGAGCTTTTCAAAAAACACAAGAGAAAAACACAAGAATTTGTAAAAATTTGGGCTTCGGGCTGACTTGCCAAAGAGGGTTTTGCGGATTTTGCGATACCCGTCCGTGGAGAAAAACCGCTCCGCGGTTTTTCTCCGGGCAACAAATCCAAAATCCCGCGGGATTTTGGATTTGTTGCCTACATCCTGAATTCATTCCCCAGGTACACCTGCCGGACCATCTCGTCGGCAAGGATCACGTCCCGGTCGCCCCGGGCCACGATTGAACCGTCGGCGATGATAAAGGCTTCGGTGGTGATTTCCAGGGTGTCCCGGACATTGTGGTCGGTGATAAGGATGCCGATGCCCTTTTCGGCTAGGCGGCGGATGATCTGTTTGATTTCGTAGACGGCGATGGGGTCTATCCCCGCGAATGGTTCGTCCAGCAGCAGGAACTTGGGCTCCGTGGCCAGGGCCCGGGCAATCTCGGTCCGCCGCCGTTCCCCGCCGGAAAGGGTAAACCCAAACTGGCTCCGAATCCGGGCGATGCCGAATTCTTCCAGCAGGCTTTCCAGCCGCTCCTGTTTGGCTGTTTTGTCAATATCCTGGCGGCTCTCCAGAATGGCGTAGATATTTTGCTCCACCGTCAGCTTGCGGAAAATCGACGCCTCCTGGGGCAGGTAGGCGATCCCCTGCCGGGCCCGGAGGTACATGGGCTTTTGGGTAATATCCACATCGTCCATGATAACAAAGCCCTCGGTGGGGTGGTAAAATCCCACAATCATATAGAAGATCGTGGTTTTACCCGCGCCGTTGGGCCCCAGAAGCCCCGCCACTTCTCCGTTGTGCATGGAAAAGTTGACCCCCCGGACCACTTCCTTGCGGCCAAAGCTCTTGCGGAGATTGGTTACCGCCAGGACATGGATATCCGGGGCCAGGCTGGTTTCCGCAGCCGCATCCGTAATCGCGTCCACAGCCGCCCCAGTGGACCCGGCGGCCCCGGTTTCTCCATCCGCCGTATATTCTTCGTCCATCAGTTTTGTATCGTCCCCGACACGGAGCCTTCCATGGTTACATCGTCGGTGTCCAGATCCACCCGGATCCGGTCCGCCCGGAATTCATCGTCCCGTTTGTATACCACCGGAAAGCCTGAAAGGTCCAGCAATTTTTCGCCCCGGCGGTAAACGGCGTATTCGGAACGGCAGACCATGTCGTCCTTGAAAAGCCGGACCGAAATTTGAAACACCGTAATTTCCGCCTGATCATCGTATTCGATAAAACGGCCCTTGGCGACAATTTCGTTTTTCCGGTCCTCCAGGGTGGAGTTGCCTTCCAGCCGGGCAATTTTCAAAGTCCGGTCGTAGCGCAGGCGGTCGGTCTCGAAATAAATGTCCTTTTCTTCTTCCCGGCCCCAAACCTTCCCGGAACAGTCGATAAACTGGTTGTTATTCCCCTGTATCTCAATACGATCCGCCCGGAGGATAAGTTTATCCGACCGGACTTCGGCATGGCCCACCAGAATGGTAACTTCTTTTCCCGTGGCCCGGCTGCCGGACATTTTGTCCGCCTTGAAGCTGAAGGTATCGGCGGCGGCGGAAAGGGCCAGCAGTCCAAAAATGCCCGCGGCAAGAAATTTTTTCACCGGTCCGCCTCCTGTTCAGGATCTTCCCCGCCCGCGGTGTCCGCCGGGCTTTCTTCTTCATCTTCCTGGGTATAGGTTCCCTCAACGCCGCCTGCAAATTCCCAGGTTCGGCTGCGGATATTGGCGGTGAAACCCCAGCCGGTAAAGTTGGAGCCGTCTTCCTGGAGGATGTTCACCGCCTCCGTTTCCCCGGCGGAAAGAATCCGCTCCTTGTCCTGCCAGTTGAGCGTTTCGGTCTCGATGGTAATATCTTCGGAATCCACCGCAATGCTGACCCCGTCCTCCAGGCGAATGTTTCCCGAATCCAGCTCTACCGAAGCGGTTCCTGCCCTGCCGGAGGCGTTAATATCCTCCCCGTGGTTTTCAAACTGTTCAAAAGAAAAATCCCGCAATTCCATATACTGCCGTTTTTCGTACCGCTCCGCCCGCCGGGCCTGGAACCGCACCACCGGATCCGCGTTCCGTACCCGGACATATTCCACGTTATCCATAATAATATCCGGCTGGTTTGAATCTTCCACCGGCTCGTTCCCGTAATCAAAAGTACAACCCAAAACGGCCAGCGCAAGGAGGGAGCGGAAAAGCATGGGAAGAGCGGAGCGCGGGGTGAAAATTTTTTGTATCCGCGAACATTTCGCCGCCTTCGGGTATTGTCTTTTCACTTCCCGTTTCTCCCTGCCACCTGCTCCCCTGTTTTCATTTCCCGCTTCTCCCTCTGTCGCGGGCGGCGGCTACAAAATCCCGGAACAGAGGGGCGGCGGCGGTGGGCTTGGACTTGAATTCCGGGTGGAACTGAACCCCCAGGCCCCAGGGGTGATCCGGCCATTCCACACATTCCACCAGGCTCCCGTCGGGGGTCATGGCGGCGATTTTCAGCCCCGCTTCGGTCATCTCCTTCCGGTACTTGTTGGAAAATTCATAGCGGTGCCGGTGGCGTTCAAAAATGTGTTTATTGCCGTAGGCCGCCAGAAGGCGGGTGCCCGGCTCGGCCACGGTTTCACTTTTCCCCAGCCGCATGGTTCCCCCGTAATTCGTTACATCCACCTGCTCTTCCAGAAGGCTCACCACCGGATGTTTGGAATTCTGGTTGAATTCGGTAGAATCCGCATCCTCCCAGCCCAGGACATTCCGGCCCCAGTCAACCACCATGATCTGCATACCCAGACAGATACCGAAGTAAGGCGTCCCGGTCTGCCGGGCCCAGGCAGAGGCCTTGATCATGCCGTTAATGCCCCGCTGACCAAAACCGCCGGGAACCAGCACTCCGTCCACCGTCAGCAGGGATTCGGGCCGGTCCGTTTCTTCAAGCCCGGAGGAGTCGATCTTCACCAGCTCCACCTCCACCCCACATTCCAGCCCCGCGTGAAACAGGGCCTCGTAGACCGATTTATAGGCGTCATGCAGTTCCATATACTTTCCCACAATGCCGATTCTGACCCGGCCCTTCCGGGAGGCAAAACGATCCATCATGGCGTACCAGGGCTTCAGGTTCGCATGGCGGCTTTCCACCCCCATCTTTTTTAACACCACCTGATCCAACTTCTGGTCAAAAAACACCACCGGTATTTCATAAATGGTAGTATCAACCTCGTAAGAAGTAAAGACCGCATCGGGATCCACATTGGTAAAGAGGGCGATTTTCCGGCGGGTCGCCTCGTCCAGCATCACCGGAGCCCGGCAGATGAGCAGATCGGGCTGAATTCCCATTTCCTGCATGGCCTTTACCGAGTGCTGGGTGGGCTTGGTCTTAAGTTCCCCGCCGGCCACCTCGGGGATCAGGGTCAGGTGGACGGAAAGGGCGTTGGCCTTCCCCGATTCGTGGATCATCTGCCGGGCAGCCTCCAGAAAGGGGATGGACTCAATATCCCCCACGGTGCCGCCGATTTCCACAATCACCACATCCGTGTCGGGGTCTTCTCTGGCCACTGCCAGAATCCGGGCCTTGATTTCATCGGTAATGTGGGGAATCACCTGCACACAGCGGCCCAGATAGCGGCCCTCCCGCTCCTTGCGGATCACCGCGTCATATACCTGCCCGGTGGTAATAGAATTGGCCCGGGACAGGGGACTGGAGGTAAACCGGGCGTAATTCCCCAGGTCCAGATCCGTCTCGGCGCCGTCGTCGGTAACGTACACTTCGCCGTGCTGATAGGGGCTCATAGTTCCCGCGTCTACGTTAATGTACGGGTCGCACTTGACCATCCGGACATTGAGCCCCCGGCCTTCCAGCAGGGCCCCCAGCGAAGAAGCGGCCACGCCCTTCCCCAAACTGGAACAGACCCCCCCCGAGACAAAAATGAACTTGTTCATGTAAAAACATTATCCCGAGCCGCCCGGATTTGGTCAAGGCGGCCCGTTGGCGCGTGGATGTTGAAAGGAAGAGGGCCCTGTTCCGCCGCCCCCCAGCCGGGAGCGGGAAACAAGCCCCCTGTTCCCAAAAGGCCGGAACTCATTGACAGCGTTCCCCGCACTCCTTACTATTAAAATATGGCGGATAACGCATTCTTTGGCGATGCCGACTTTGAACAGTATCGTGCCCTCATCTACAGCGAAAGCGGTATAACCTTTACCCCTACAAACCGCTCGATTCTGGAAAGCCGGCTCAGGGAGCGGCTTCGGGAAAATCATTTGGATTCGGTAAAAACCTACTTCGCCGTCATTTCCAAAGACCGGGAAGAACTCAAAGCCTTTCTGGACTCCATCACCACCAATTTGACCCGGTTTTTCCGCAACCAGGCCCATTTTGACGCGCTGGAGCATTTTGTCGTGCCCGAACTGCTGAAAATCAAGGCCGGCTCCTCCTCGCCCATCAGAATCTGGAGCGCCGGCTGTTCCACCGGGGAGGAGCCCTATACCATCGCCATGCTGATGAGCGAAATCCTCCCGCCCCCCTGGAAATTCGAGATTATCGCCAGCGACCTCAGCCTCAAGTGCCTGATGACCGCCAAAGAGGGCTTTTACGCCGAAAACCGCATTACCGGGGTGCCCGACAATTATCTGAAAAAGTACTTTGACAAGGTTGAAGGGGGCTACAAAATCCACGGGGACCTTATGTCCAAAATACGGTTTGATTATCATAATCTGAAAAACGATTCGGGCCTGCGAAATTTGGATGTTGTATTCTGCCGGAATGTGATTATCTATTTTGACGATGCCGCCCAGGCCGCGGTGATTAACCGGTTTTGGGATTCCATGGCCGCCAAATCTTTTCTGTTTATCGGCCATTCCGAATCCCTCTTTGGCATGGATACCAAATTTGAATTTGTCAAAACCGAATGGGCTACCCTGTACCGGAAATTTATATAAGGAGGCTGATCCGTGGCTGATGAAGTTTCAGTTCTGATTGTAGACGACTCGGCGCTGATGCGGAACCTGATCGGCAGGATGGTTGAAGCCGCTCCCGGCCTGGTGATTGCCGAAAAGGCCATGAACGGCGTCTTTGCCCTGCAAAAGATTCCCCGGGTGAACCCCGATGTGATTATTCTGGACCTGGAAATGCCCGAAATGAACGGCATTGAATTCCTCAAGGAACGGAAAAAACAGGGGATCAAAATCCCCGTGATTATCCTTTCGTCCATTGCCCGGCGGGGCGCGGAAATAACCATGGAAGCCCTGGCCCTGGGAGCCAGCGATTTTATCCAGAAACCTTCCGGTTCGGTTTCCGAAGACGTGGGCTCCGTCAAAGACATCCTTATCCCTATGCTGCTGGGCTACGGCGGCCAGTACCGCCGGCTCATGGGGAAAAAAGTGTTAAGCCCCGGCGAATACGCCAAAAAGCCCGAAACCCCCGCCCCGGATGCCGGAATTTTTCACCGGCCCGCCGCCGGAACGGCCCCGGCGGCGCCGCCCGGCCAGATCCGCAAGCCGGGCAAAACGGAGATCATCGCCATCGGCATTTCCACCGGGGGTCCCGACGCCCTGCGGGCGGTTTTTTCCGAACTGGACGCGGACCTCCAGGTTCCCATTTTGGTGGTTCAGCATATGCCCGCCGGTTTTACCAATGAATTCGCCAAAAGCCTGGACCGGCTCTGTCCCCTGGAGGTCAAAGAGGCGGAAGACGGGGATTTAATCCGCCCTGGCCGGATCCTCATCGCCCAGGGGAACAAACACCTGGAGGTCGAAAGAAAATCCCTCTCCGGCGTGGCTCGCCTTTCCGACGCCCCCCAGGTTTCGGGCCACCGGCCCTCGGCGGATGTCCTGTTCGCCTCCGTGGCCATGGCTTATACCAATCATGCACTGGGGGTCATTATGACCGGCATGGGCCGGGACGGCGCCCAGCAGTTGGGGAACATTTACAAAGAAGGGGGGATGACCCTGGGCCAGGATGAGTCCAGCGCCGTGGTATACGGTATGCCCCGGGTAGCCTGGGAACTGGGCCATGTGCAGGAACAGGTTTCCCTGGACAATATGGCCCGGCGGATCTGCAGCATCGCCAAAACGACCCGGTAGTTTACTTTTCGGCTTCCTGAATCGCCGCTTTTACCTGCCAGCGGTTGTCCATCCGTTCAAAGCTGGAGGCGGGCAGGGTTATTTGCCTGCCGTCTTCCGCGGAAAGCTTTAACCGCCCCGCCGCCACATTGACCTCCACCACTTTCCAGAGGGCGTCCCCGTAGCCGACCCTGGCGCCCTCCTGGGGGATCAGGCGGCGCTGCTCGCTGTAAAAGCCGTGTTCGTAGGAAAGGCAGCAGAGAAGGCGTCCGCAGGGGCCGGAAATCTTCATCGAGTTCAGAGACAAATTCTGATCCTTGGCCATCTTGATGGACACGGGCTTGAGCTTGTCCGACACCATGTGGCAACAGTAGCCCCTGCCGCAAACTCCCAGGCCCCCCACTACCCTGGCCTCGTCCCGGACGCCGATCTGCCGCAGTTCTATCCGGGTCTTAAAGACGCCCACCAGGTCTTTCACCAGTTCCCGAAAGTCCACCCGGCTTTCCGCAGTAAAGAAAAACAGAACCTTCGGCTCTTCAAGAAGATAATGAACGGAAACCAGCTTCATCTCCAGGTGGTGGGCTTCTATTTTTTCCCTGCAGATTCGGAAGGCTTCTTTTTCCAGTTCCCGGTTATTGCCGGATTTTTGCAGATCCTCATCGGCGGCAACGCGGTCAACCCAGGCAAATTCCTGCGCCGCCGGGACATTGTTCCCGCTTACCCGGCCAATAACCTGAGCCAGATCCCGGCCATACCGGGTGGGCACCACCACCATGCTGCCGGGGCTCAAGAGGTCGCCCTTATAGATCGCCAGAAAAGTTTCGTGGGAGTAAAAAAGCCGGAGCCGATAAACCGGCGTATCCGGGGCGATGGACTCCAGCCTCGCTCCCTGCACGGCAATAACGCCGTCCCCCTCCGGTTCCTCAGCGGGATTATCCTCCAGGGCGGATATATCCTCGTCTATATCTTCATATTCATCCGAATCGCCCATAGTTATTCCTTACTGCAATAAATCTATCAGAAGCCCGGTAATTTCCTCAAGGCGGGCCGCCAGTTCCAACTGGTTCATCTGGCTGTTGAGAATAAAGGCGGCCATGTCCTCCAGCTTTTTATCAATCACCTGAACCTGGATATATGCCCGCCGTTCCAGGGATTCAGGCGTGCCCCGGGGCCCTTTATAACCGGGCTTGAGGAATTTCGGAATCCCCGTGCCGGTCTGTACCTGATACCCGTTTTTCACCACATAATGCATAAAATTCCGCACCGCCCGCTTGTAGTGCAGAATTTCATCGGGAAAGGGACGATCCCGCAGATCGTCCCCCGCAGCCCGGACTTCATCCATCAACTGGCTGACCGTTTCATCGGAGACCGGAAAATCCGGCAGAGGGCCCAATTCGGCGGATTTTTCCGCTTCCAGCAGGGTAGAAAATCCGGCCTTTTGCGCGCCCCGGACCGGCTTGCTCCGGGTTTTTCCGGTTTCCGTCCTGGTCAGGGAATGTCCGGCGGGATTCAGGAAAAAGCCCGCAGGATCGGGCAGTTCGACCTTAGCCATGAAGCCCGGAGAAAACGGGGAGGGCCGGTTTTATACTTTGGTAATCCCGGTGTTCCGTCAGGGCCTTGGTCCAGCTCTTTTCATCAGGGCACACCAAAATCTTGCCGTGGATCAGGCAGCCCTCGTCGGCCTGAATCCGCCGGGTGATAATGTCCCCCAGCACCAGCCCGGTGGACAGGACGATAATCCGCTCGCTGGCAATGATATTGCCGCAAACCACCCCCCCCACCGTTATGGAGGTCCCCGAAACATTGCTTTTCATCCGGGCCTTTTCGCCGATAACAACCCGGCCCCGGGCAGTTACATTGCCCCGGACGCTGCCGTCCACACGAGTAAAGCCGCCGGTTTCAATATTCCCGTTTACCAGGGTATTGGGGCCGATAATGGTATTTATGGAAAAATCTTCGTGTCTGCTGGGGGGCATAGCGCCTCAATCACCCGCCGAGGGGCCCAGGGCTACCGGGTTGGCCGGGCAATGCTGGAGCGGATATTAATATATTTGTAGGGATCAACCACATCGGAACCAATATGGACCTCGTAATGCAAATGGGGGCCGGTGGAAAGCCCGGTATTGCCGATCCAGCCGATAATCTCCCCCTGCTGAACCCGCTGGCCGATTTTCACCTTGAAGCCCTGCATATGGGCATACCGGGTATAATAGCCGTGTTTATGTTTGATAATCACATAATTCCCGAACCCCGTCGCGTCGTAATCCACCGTAGCCACCTGGCCGTCCGCCGCGGCCACCACCGGATCGCCCTGGCGGTAAGTAGAAAGGTCTATCCCCTTGTGGATGTAGTATTGGCCGGTAAAGGGGTTCTCGTTCTGGCCGAAAAACATGGAAATATGCCCGACGCCGCCCTTGATGGGCCAAATGCTGGGGATTTCCGTCAGCAGGGCGCTCTGGGAATTCAGCAAATTGCCCAATTCTGTCAGCGGCCTCTGGATACTGATGAGATAATCCCTAAAACTCCCGATATACGACGCCTCCCGGAGGATCCCTTCGGGGGTTTCCCGGATGTCAATAAAAGAAGAAAGGTCTCCGGAAGCGGGGGAAGCGGCATTGGCCCCCGCGGCATTACCCCCCATGGCGGAAAGCGTACCCGAAAGGGCGCTCTCAAAACGCCGGGCTTCCAGGAGCATTTGGGCCGCCTCGTCCCGCAACTGATCCAAACTGGCCTGGGTGTCCTTTAAACGGCTGTCTTTATCGGCCAATATGTTCCGGGCGCCGCTGTAGGAAGCGCCAAACCAGAAAAAGGCCCCGATAATGCCTGCGGTAACCAGCAAAAAGCAACATATCGAAAGCACGTTTACATGTAGATTGTAGACCTTTTTTTCGGAATGGGGGACAAAAACCACCGTGTAGCGGCGGGAAAGGACCCGGAGCAGGGCCTTCCAGACCCCGGCAACGGCGGCAGCCGCAGCGGAGGCTAAATTTTTGGACTTTTGGACTATGCTATTCTCAAGCCGTTTATATTCATGGACCGAAGCCACTGCATCCCTCTTTCACCATATAATGGGCTCTATCATACTATGCCGCGCATAGCTTGTCAATAAAAAAATCAGCAATTGTTAAAAATCACCAGTTTGGCCGGAAATTCCCCCCAAAACCCGCCGGAAGCGGCAGAAAAGAGCGGATCGCCCTGCTCCGGGCGGGCCTCGCTGCTCCTGGCCGGAGCGAGCTTTGTTGCCCCGCGGCTCCGGTTACTTTAAAACAAAGGTCATCGCCGCCGCGACCCGGTAAAATTCCAGCCGCAGGGGGTTTTCCCCGTCCAGCCGCCGGGACTGGTAGAAGTAATGGGCCGTATTTTTCCGGTCCCCGTCCTCATAATTCCGCCGGGTCCGAAACTGGACCAGCAGGGCCGCGCTGAACCGTTTGGTAATGGTAAAATTGAAAAGCCCCGAAAAGATCCAGCGGACTTTTTCATCCCCCCAGAGATTCCGGTTTGGCGTGTCGTACAGATATTTGTCCATTTCCACAAGAATTCCCGTGGTATTGAGAAAAATCGGCATCTGATAGCCAAGCAGGAAATTTCCGTAGTAATTAAAGCCGTTGAGGTTTTCCGCATCGTCATTTTCAAAAACCCATGCTTCTCCGGGGCCGGCGGCGGTATAGCCCCGGTAGTTGATCTCGTGGTAACTCTGGAACACCACATGATGCCAGTCGCCGGGGAACAGGGCGGCAAAATCGAATTGCAGGGTTCCGCCCCCGTGAAGCTTCCAGTAGAGGCCGTCAAAGGGATCCCCCGTCCTTTCGGCAGTCAAAAGGGGGCCGGCGGCGTTTTCGGGGCGGTTAATGCCGATCCCGTAAACCGGGGCGCCAAAAAGACTGATATTCCAGCCGGAACCCAGCCTGGTTCCCGCCCGGATCTGGAAAAAGGCTGCGGGCGTCCAATACGCATCGGCAAGGCCGTTCAGGGATACGGGGGTCAGTTCCGCCCCCAGCCTGGTTCTGATGTTGTTGTCCCTGGTCAGAAAATGTTCCCCCTGGAGAAAAGGGAACGTGAAATTCTGGTTAAAGGCAAGCCGCGCCTCCGGCAAAGACGAGAGACTCAGCGTCAGTTCCCGTTTGGAAACCACCCCCCCGGCGGAGGCCGTTTCCGTTCCGGGAGCCGCTTCCTCCCCGGCCCAAAGAATCGCCCCCGGCGCGAGGATCATTCCCGCCAGAAGAGCCAAAAAAAACCGTTTGTTCTTCATGTCTGCCTCTCCCTTACCCGTCCTTAAACACCCGCCCGCTTCCGCCCGCGAAACATCGAGCGGGCCGCACCTTCATTATTGATAATAGTGGGTAAATAAAGCGCAAAATGCAAGGCCGGCAGGAAGCAGAATTCTAGACCGCATGGTAACCTGATTCTATGGCTTCCACATTTTTCGGAATGAACCGGTGCTTGTCGGCGGAAAAAAACTTTTTGAGAATTTCCTCGATTCCGGCAATGCTGAGGGCCCCGGTGAGTTTTGCCATGGCCCCCAGGGCCACCATGTTGGCAAAGCGGATGTTCCCGGTTTTTTCCGCCAGGCCCGATGCTTCAATGTTCACCACCCGGATGCCGGTCCGTTTCGGCGTTTCCTTCACCAGGGTGGAGTTGACGAGGAGCAGGCCGCCGTTTTTCAGGATGCCTTCGCAGAGGGGGAGGGAGTCGCTGTTCATCACCAGGGCCGAATCGGGGACGGTAACGAGGGGGCTGTCAATTTCTTCGTCCGAGACAATCACGCTGGCCCGTGCGATGCCGCCCCGCTTTTCCGCGCCGTAGAACGGAAAGAACGTAACGTTTTTTCCCCCCTTCATGGCGCAATAGACCCAGATCTGCCCCAGGGACACGATGCCCTGGCCGCCGAATCCGGCAAAAAAGGATTTTTCTGTCATTATGCGGCCCCCTGCTTTCCGGTTGCCGGAGCCGCGGCGGCGGCGGTTTTTATGCCCGCCCCGGCGAGGGTGTTTTTGATCTCCCCCAGGGGGAAGACCGGGATCATGTTGTTTTCCAGCCACTCCACGGACTGGATGGGATCCATGCTCCAGTTTGTGGGACAGGGGGAAAGAACCTCCACCATGGTAAAGCCCTCGCCCGCCATCTGGGACTCAAAGGCTTTGCGGATGTACTGTTTGGTTTTGCGGATGTTGGCGGCGTTGTTCACCGCTCCCCGGGCAATGTAACGGGCGCCGTCCAGCGTGGCCAAAAGCTCCGAAACCCGGATGGGGTAGCCCATGCCCGCGGCGTCCGGATCCCGGCCTGCGGGGGCGGTGGACGCCTTCTGGCCCACCAGGGTAGTGGGGGCCATCTGGCCGCCGGTCATGCCGTAGATGGCGTTGTTGACAAAAATTGTGGTGAACTTTTCACCCCGGTTCGCCGCGTGGATCATCTCCGCGGTGCCGATGGCGGCCATGTCCCCATCCCCCTGGTAGCAGATCACCAGATGATCCGGCAGAACCCGTTTGACCCCGGTGGCCGCCGCGGGAGTCCGCCCGTGGGGGGGCTGCACCGAATCGAAATCGAAGTACAGATCCGCCCAGATAGCGCAGCCCACGGGGTTGGTGATGATCGCCTTTTCCCGGAGCCCCAGTTCGTCAATCAGCGCGGTGATGATCCGGTGGATCACCCCGTGGCCGCAGCCGCCGCAGTATTTGGTCTGCACCTTGTGCAGGCTTTCAGGGTAGCCGTATAATTGCTTCATTTTTTCTCTCCATGTCCTGTTTTGCCCGGCCCGCCCCGCAGTTGGGGCAGGCCGCCGCGTTCATAACCAGCGGGGAAGCCTCCCGGCAGACACCGTAGCTTTTTTGGGCCGCCGCCATATTTTTCTCCCCTCAGCGCCCCAGAATCCGTTTGGCCTCCGCCAGCACTTCTTCCTCCGTGGGGATAACCCCGCCGGAATGACCCAGCAGGTAAACCGCCGCGGATTTGGCGGAGGACTCCAGCACCGAAAGTTTCACGTCTTCCACCAGCTGGCCCAGACTCATCTCCACGCTCAGGAGGGGCTTCCCCCTATCGGCGATTTTCGCCAGCGCCCCGTAGGGAAAGGGCCACAGGGTAATGGGCCGGAAAAGGCCGAGCTTGATCCCCTCTTTTTCGGCCAGCTTTTTGGCCCCCTGGCAGACCCGGGCGGAAGTGCCGTAGGCCACCAGGGTCAGATCCGCATCCGCGGGGCCGGCGTCTTCAAACCGGGTTTCCGCGGCCCGGATTTTTCCATACCGTTCAAACCGGGCCCTGGTTTTCGCTTCCAGTTCTTCGGGAACCAGATGAATCGACGTTATGTGGATCGCCGCCTTGTCCGACCCGGTCCGCCGGGTCATGTTCCCCGCGGCCCAATCCCGTTTGGGCAGGTTCTCCAGGGGCCGCTCCGGGGGCAGAACCACCCCTTCCATCATCTGGCCGATCATTCCGTCGGCCAGAAGAATCACCGGCATCCGGTACTGATCCGCCAGGTCAAAGGCCAGGGAGGTCAGATCCGCGCACTCCTGCACGCTTTTAGGCGCCAGAACGATGCAGCGGTAATCCCCGTGGCCTCCCCCCCGGGTGGACTGGAAGTAATCGCTCTGGGCGGGGGCGATGGAGCCCAGCCCCGGCCCGCCCCGGACCACATTGACGATAACGCAGGGCACATCGGCCCCGGCGGCATAGGATATACCCTCCTGTTTCAGGCTGATGCCGGGGCTTGAGGAACTGGTCATGGCCCGGGCCCCGGCGCAGGACGCCCCGTAGACCATATTGATCGCCGCCGTCTCGCTTTCGGCCTGAATAAAAATCCGGCCCCGGGCAAGCATCTGTTTTGCCATATAGGCGATAAGTTCATTCTGGGGGGTGATGGGGTAGCCGAAGTAGGCGGTACAGCCCACCCGGAGGGCCGCCTCGGCAATAGCGTCATTCCCTTTCATCAAAACTTTTTCAGGTTCCACAAAAATCTCCTTGCGTTAAAAGCACGGCGTTTTCCGCAGGGAAAACCCTTATGCGCTGACGTCGTAAATGCTCATACATACGTCCGGGCATACCTCAAAACAGTTGCCGCAGGCGATACATTTGTCAGGGCATATCACCTTTGAGGGGTAGGAACCGGACGAATTCGGCTCCGTATCGGGTTCCAAAATTTTCAGGGGGCAGGCGCGGACGCACAAAAAACAGCCCTTGCACAATTCACGGTCGATAACGACCTTTCCTTTTCTGGCCATGGGTCTCCTCTCCATAGGAAAGTGTACTAAAAACGGGGATAAACCGCTAGGAGTTTACCGCGCTTCGTTCGCAAAAAACGTAAAAAAACGCCCTTTTTCCGCCCCCAAGGGCGAAAAAATACCGCCCGGAGCGGATGATAAACGTCATCTTTTTTATTATTTTATGCTTGCAAAAAATATATCTTGCCAAGATAATAATGGGAACCTCCCAGAAAAGATGGCGTTTATATGATAAAGATAGTTGTTATTGATGACCGGAAACAAGACCGGGATTTGATTTTTTCGATCCTGTCTGCCCAAAAAGAATTTGAAGTCTCGGGATCCGGCAAGGACGGATACGACGCACTGAAACTGGCGGTGGAATGCCGGCCCCACATTATCATTATGGACCTGCGGAGCGACAGCATGGGCGGGCCCGAACTGGTTCCCCTGATAAAGCGGAAATCCCCCGCCACCGCCGTGATCATCCTCAGCGGTTACGAGGATGACGAATACGCGGGCAAGGCCCTTTCCTCCGGCGCATCGGGATACCTGGTGAAAAAAACCGACATGAACAAACTGGCCGATTCGGTCAGAACCGTATACAACGGCGGCTATTTTATCAACACTCCGGCAGTTGTCCGCATATTCGGCAGGCTTTCCGGGGAGACCGAGTATAAAAACGTGTACCGGACCGCCGGCCAGTCAAAAAAACAGCCGATCCAGCCGGTGCCCACCAATCTCAATCAGACGGAGTTGAAGATCATGGCCTTCATCGGCAAGGGATACAACAGCAAGGAAATAGCCGCCAGCCTCAGGCTCAAACCAGGAACCGTCCGCAATTACCTTTCTTCCGCCATGCACAAGGCGGGACTGAAGAGCCGGACCCAGGTTGCCATCTTCGCCATCGAAAACGGCCTTACCGAAAACCGGAAACCACAGTAGACCTGTCCGAAAACGCCGGCGGGGTTTCCGGCGGTTCCGTCCTTGAACGAAACAGGCTGATCCGGTATGGTGAATTCATACGGCGGAGGCGCGCTATGGCAGAAAAAAAACAAAATCCCGCCGGGGGCGCCGAAAACAAAAAAGCCCCCGTTCGGACCAAAACGGCCAAACAGGGGCTTCGTGCAGCGCAAAAAAATAAAGCCGGAAAACCGGGGCCCCGGGAAATCCTGGCACAGGAACTCCGTTCCCTGATTCCCCGGCTTGATGCGGAGGGCCTGGACTTCCTGATAAAACAGGCCCAGGTTCACCTCTACAATATGCAGGTTGATGAACTCAACAAAACGCTGGCCCGGGAAAAACCCGCGGCGGCTGCCAAACCTGCCGCCGCCGCAAAGACGCCGCAGCAGTCCGGCGATATTCGCATAGCCGGCTCAGGCAGCGGCAGCAGTTTTTATCTCTTCTATCACGGCCAGTCGGTGATGTTTTCCCGGGACGAAATTATCGGCCTCGTAAAACTGGTCAACGGTCCGGGGACAGCCCTTGAAATCGCCGAACGGCTTTTCAACTGGTTCGACCGGGAGCGGGCCGATATTTTCTCCCTGATCCCCATGCCGGACAAATTCGACGAACGGCTGAAAAAAATAGCCCAGGCGCTTAAAAAGAACTTCAGGGTACAGCCGAAAAAATAAGCCCCGGTCCTGCCGGGGACGCCGGCGCTTTAGGGCGCGTAACCGGAGCGGTAATCGCCGCTGATGCTGACCAGCAGCACCATGCTGAAAGGGCGGTTGTTTCTGTCCGCATTGCGCCGGTAATAGACACCGTCCCGGCTGCCCAGGGCCATGGGAACTCCCAGCGATATGCCGATATGGGGAAAAGGCGCCATGGAAAGCCCCGGTACCAGGCGGGCGGAATTTTCAGTTATGGAATAGAGGCACTGAACCATAATCCTGAGGTCCCAAAAAAAACCGGTCCGGTATAAAACATTCACCGCCACGTTATGCCCGTACGCAAAGGAGGAAACTTCCGCCGCTTCCAGTTTTGTCTCCGCGATAAAATAGCGCGCGTCTTCTTCGCCGTTGTAGGAATATTCCCCGTTGACAATCAGTTTCCCGGAAAAAAAGTTCCGGACAAAACCGGCGGCGCCCGCCCCCTGCACCGTGCCCCAGGGATTATGGCAGACGGAAACCATGCCCTCGGCGTAAAGGTCCGTATTCAGCACGGCGCTTTTTACCGAAAGAAAATTCCGCAGGGGCATTTCCCAGTGATAAAAGATCCCCGCCTCAATATCCGCCCACGGATAGGCCAGATTGTATTTGCCCCCGAACCCAATGCCGGCAACTTCCGGCAGCGCGGCATTTCCAAAAAAACCGGGCCGGGTCATGGCAAGAAGCTCCAGCCCGCCGGCGCCGATGGGCACGTCAGCCTTGACGGTGTAGGGGTCGCCCCCGGAATTGTTGGGCGGCAGCCGGGACAAAAGGTCGGCGTTGGGATAATTTGGCGAAACGCCCCAACGCTGGGTAAATTTACCCCCCCGCAGAAAAACCCGGTCCAAAAGGTTATAGTCAACAAAAACTTCCTTGACCGTGAAAGCAAGATCGGGAAGCGCAAAGGTAAACAGGTTTTTTACCCGCAGGCGTTCTGAAATCTGAAAATCAAGACCCAGGGCCGAACTGATACCGGCCCCCGGCAGGGTGGAATATGTTTCGTCCGTATCATTCCAATACCAGGGCGCCTCATCCCAGCCCGGCGATACGCCGCCGTAAAAAAAATAAGCGGCATCCAGGACAAGCCCCCGTTTTCTGATCATGCCGGCCAGACCGGTCTCGCCCGTTCCGCCGGTATCCGGGAGCCCGGCGGCGGATTCACCGGCCCCGCCGGAATCCGGCAGAGGTTCCCCAAACAGGGAATCAATGTCCCATTCGTCAGCCGCTTCGCCGGGTGCGCCCGAAGATCCGGGGGCCGGTTCCTGGGCCTGCAGAACCCCCGCAAGGCAGAAGGCCACGAGACACAGGCCCAGGCGTTTCACCTGTTCACCGATTCCAGAAATGTTTTTGAAAAAACCGAATCCGCCTGCTTTTCAAAAGAGGGCCGGGCAATGGTGATCTGCGTCCGCTCATGGACAAAGGTGCCGTTGATCACCGCGCCCCGCAGTTCTTCAACCAGCAGCACCTGTTTGGGAACAAAGCGCCCGCCGATCCGGTAATAATCGGGGATAGCGGTAGTCCGCAAAAGCTGCCCCGAAAGGCTGTAATCTTCGGTTTTCCGTATCAGCCCGTCGCCGCTGATCCATACTTTCATTTTGGGATACACCGCTTCCGGGCCGGTCGATTCCAGGCTAAGGAGGCGGCACTGAAAGCGGCCCAGCGTTACATCTTCGCCGCCTGTTATGCGGTAATCCTCCGCCAGGGTAGACCGGGTAAAATCCGCGTTTCGGGCGTTGGTATTTTGAAAACGATCCGCGCTGGATGTGGAATTAAAGCGCCGGCTTTCCGGGTCGTAGACCCACAGGGTGCCGCCCTGTTTAAGATAGCCCTGTCCCCGGCTGACAACCGGCTGCATAATGACAATCACATAGGTTTCCCTGCTGTCCCGCCTGAAAACCCCCGCCACCGTGGTGGAACGGGCCTGGCCGGGCTTTTCCTGTACGATGGTATACTCGGCGGAAAAATCCGTGTTGTAGTAGCTGGCCAGTTCATCAACCCGCCGGAGAATATCCTCGTCGGATTCCGCCCGAAGTCCCTGAGACACACACAGAACGGCCAGGGCCGCCATAAAAACCGTTTTTCTTTTCATCATACTATAATAACATCAAAGCGCCCCGCCGGTTAACATGTTGGGGAGGGAATTTCGGGAAGATTTAAAAGCGGGAAACCATACCGCCAAAAGGAGTATGGCAAAAAGGGCGGCGGTATTGATCAGGGTCGTTTCCGGCAGATACAGGGCGGACAGTCTGCCCTTTTGCAGAAAAATCTCAAACCCGGGAAACCAGGAAAACGAAAGAAGGCCCAGCGCCCGGTTTACCAGGCGGGCGAACACAAAGCCCGCCGCCAGAGAGACAAGCCCCAGTTCCACTGCCTCCAGCGTCAGCGCCTGGATCACATCGGCCTCATAAAAACCGATGACCCGCATGGTTCCCAGCTCCCTGGCCCGTTCATGAAGAATAAGCCGGTATGTTACCGCGGCGCTGACAAATATGATCAACAGCATCATCACATACAGAAAGTAGGTGAGGATATTCATGGCGTTTAAAAGATCCGAGACCTCGGACAAATACACCGGGAGACTCAGCACAAAAATCTTCACCCCCTTCCAGCTGCCGGTTATCGCCAGGGAAAGTTCGTCCCGGTCAAACACCAGGGGGCCGGTCTGCGCGGATTTCGACAGTTCATCAAGCAGGGAAACCCGGGCCGCCTCAACCCGGCCCCGGTTCTCAAGAAAAAGGCCAATGGTGGAACAGTCGTCCGCACCGTAATCCAAAAGCCGGTTCAGAACCGTCCGAGAAATATAAACCTTGTGATACCCAAATATGGTAGAATCGTTCACGATCCCCGTTACCGTAAATTCCCCGGCGTTTTTCTGGCCCCGGCGGGTCTCCGTCTCCAGAAACAAACGGTCCCCCCGCCGGATTCCCAGGGCCGCGGCGGCGGGTGCGGAAATCAGTATCTCCTGTTCACCCCGCGGGGACTCCAGCGGCGGCTCCGCATAGTCGAGCGCGTTCAGATGGATCGTTTCCCGGTCCCAGTCAAGGCCGATAACGTACTTTAGGCGCAGGGAATCCCCGTTAAAATAGATCAGCCCCTTGTTGCCAAAAAGGGTTCGCATTACCGTGCGGCTTTCCGCAAGCCCCGCGTTATGAAGGGCCGCAAAAACAGCGGCTATATCATTTTGGGCAAGATGATAGGTCTGCAATGAATCGCGGTCATACCCAACGACAGAAATATCCCCCGCATAATGGGACTGGGCGGCCCGATAGACGTTTTCGTACATTCCGTCCTTGATTGAAGTGATAACCGTAACAATCCCGAAGCCAAACATGAGGGCCAGAAAAAGAAAAAAATACCGCCGCCGGTAACGAAAGAGATATACCGCCGAAAGCTGAAAAATTTTAAGTCCCTTCATCATCAGCCCCGGCGCACCGCCACAATTGGATCAATACGAACTGCGGTTTCCACCGGATACAGGGATGCGGCGGCCCCCAAAACCACCGCCATCGCCAGGGAAGAAGCGGCAATATACGGCAGGATGCCGATAAACAGAACAGGGCCGCCCCCCAGCAGCGAGGCGATGAGGGGATTGGGGATCACCAGGCCCATGGAATTGACCAGCCTGATAAATCCGCAGCCGCCAAGCACGCCAAGCCCCCCCGCAACACACGCAAGGATGATATTTTCCGCCAGAACAAGACCCCGGATATATCCATCACCGGCGCCTATGGCCCTGAGGGTTCCTATTTCCCCGGTTCGCCTGAAAACCGAAATAAGCAGGATATTTACCGCGGCAATAATTCCCGCCACACTGACCAGAAAGACGCCGGCGTTAAACAATGTTTGAATCAACAAAACCAGTATCGCCGAATTCCCCGCGGCCATGCGCCAGTTTACCGCCACCGCGCCCAGGGGCTTGAGTTTTTCGTTCAATTCCGCAATCACCCTGCCCGGTAAAACGCCTTTGGCAAGCCGAAGCAGAATAAAATGCCAGTCCCCCCCGAATGCCGGCGAAAGAACCGGCGCCGGTTCCGATCCGCTTAAAAACAAATCCAGCTCCCCGGCGGAAAATCCTGTGCCGGATTCCGGGGAAGCGCCGGAAAATTCAGACGCATCGCCGGTTTCGGGGCTCAAAGACCCGGCGAACAAATCGTCCAGAGAAAGATCCAGCAATTCCGTTGCCGCCCCGTCCGCCTGAAATGCCGAAGAAGCGGTCTGTATCGAATTTAATACGCGAACCGTCTCCGCATCGGCCAGAATTACTTCGTTCATAAACTGGCCGGGATTCCGGTAGCGATAAAGGCCCACCAGGGGGACTTCCCGTATCTTAAACCCCGTATCCCCCACGGAGGTAAAGAGCAGCGGCGTACCGGGCTCCGGGCGGCTCCCGCCAAGATACGCGATGCGATCCGCCCGTTCCACCGTCATCATGGCCCCATACTCGCCGGCCTCAAGGAACCGGCCTGCCTCCAGTTGTATTCCTTCAAAAAGGGGAAAATATGAATCCGCATCCACCCCTGCCAGCAGGGCCGGTTCCCGGAATCCCGGAACCTCCAGCAAAACCTTCCCCGAAACCTGGCTTGTTACCCCCGACACCCCGCGCTGGGCCGATACGACATCCATCACCAGGTCATAGGCGGGAAGCACCGGTATGGTGAAAAATTCATCGATGACCGGCGTATTCGCCCCAAAGAGATTCATGGTTATGTCGCCGCTTTTCTGTATCACCACATCGGCGGTAATACTTTCGATAAAACTTTCCCGCAGTCCCTGTTCAGCCCTGCCGATAAGCGTATTGCCGATAAAAAAAAGAAACGTGATAACGGTTATGAGCAGTATAATAACCAGGCTGTTTTTTTTATTCCGGATAATATTCCGCAGCGCCATGAGCCAAATCACCGCCGCTGCTCCGATTCCACCGTCCCGTCCCGGAGAAATATTACATGATTGGCCATGGCCCAAATATCGGGATCGTGGGTTGAAAATATAAAGGTGGCGCCTTCTTCCCTGTTTACTTTCTTCATCAATTCCAGTATCCGCCCGCCGTTGGCCGAATCCAGGTTTGCGGTAGGCTCATCGGCAATAACAATCTCCGGCCCCGCCACCAGCGCCCTGGCGATAGCCACCCGCTGCTGCTGGCCGCCTGAAAGCTCCGAAGGCCGGTGCCGCGCCCGGTCGGCCAGTCCTACCTCGTCAAGCAGATACTCAACCCGTTCGCGCCGTTCTTTTTTTGACCCGCCCTTCCTGCCGATGATCAGGGGCAGCTCCACATTTTCAAAAACATTCAACACCGGCAGCAGGTTAAAGGACTGGAATACAAAGCCTATCATGTCCCGCCGCATCCGGGTCAATTCGCGACGTTTAAGGCCCCCGGTTTCCCTGCCGTTGATCATCACGCTGCCCGAACTGGGCCGGTCGATAAGCCCGATAATGTTCATCATGGTCGTTTTCCCGGAACCCGAAGGACCGGCCACCGCGACAAAATCGCCCCGGTTCAGGGAGAGGTTTAGGTCCCGGAGCGCGGTAACGGTGAGATTCCCCATGGGATAGGTTTTACAGAGGTTTTGAAAAATGATCATGGCGGCCCTTTTTTGTTTCCCCGGCTGGTCTTTAAAAGTGTCGTGCGTTTTTTTACATTTTTCCGTCAAGAAATTTTCCGGTTTCTTTGTGCTGAAATTCGGGGATCATCAGATTAAAAATATCTATTAAGTCTTTGCGGGACCATGTGTTTTTTGCGCGCAAATCCCGGATTGTTTTAACAAAATATTCCAGTTTTTGGTCATCATGGCCGGCTCCATTTTTTATAACACCCATGGACTCAAAACGATCCATGTCCGGGGTTTCGCCCGCCGTATAAAATTCTTCAAAATCCTTTTCGCCGGTCGTATCGCTCTGAAAAAAGCACACCGGATATTTATTTTTCTTTTTAAGTTCCCCTACCCTTTGGCGGGCTTCATCTTCTGTGGCGCATTGAACCGGTTCATAGCCCCGGCGCCCAAGGTATTTTTCCGCGATTTCACTAAAGGTAATCAGGTTAATGGCATCATTCAATTTTGGGAAAAATATATCCCGGTTTTCCCCCAGCAGGCAGGACATCAGGCACAGCTCCCCGGATTCTTGCGGGGTAACAAAATACCGCCGTACATCATTCGGGGCCGCCAGGGGCTGCTCTTTTTCCATGCGCCGGTTAAAACCGTAGAGGAGACTGCCATCGGAAAAGGCCACATTGGCAAACCGGGCGGTGGAAACCGTCAGATCCAGAGAACGGCGCATCAGAAACATTTCCATAATACGCTTTGACGCGCCCATCATATTCACCGGATTCGCCGCCTTGTCGGTGGAGACGCAAAAGTATTTCTGCGCCCCCTTTTCCTTTGCCTGCGCCATGGTTTTATCGGTATTAAAAATGTTTACATCGATCATCCGCATAAGGGTAAAAGGGTCCTTTTCACTCCGTACGTGTTTGAGGGCGGAAAGGTTAAGAACATAGTCATAACCGGGGCCGTTTGACATAAACGCATCAAAAATATCCGAACCACAATCGAGGGCGAAGGTTGCAAATTCACCTTCGATATAACCAAGGGAGCTGCGAATGTCCCGCACCAGTTCCACCAGGTTGTTTTCGCTGATGTCCACCACATGAAGCAGCCGGGGCCCGCGTCTGAAAATTTCCCGCGCCACAGCGGATCCAATGGAACCGGCGCCGCCAATAACGAGAAAACGCGAGGCGGCGACAATACGGGACAATTCTTCTTCATGGGCAAAAATATCTGAAGTAAAAAGCGGCTCACTGCGGCCTATGAGGGGGAGAATGTCGGGCATAATATTACCGGTTCTTATTTTCCTGGAATTCCCTGTTTTATATAACCCGCAAGTTCATCGGGCATGGCAGGCAGGTCTTTACACACAAAAAAACAAATATTGCTTTTGGGCCTGAAGATTGTCCATACGGTAATCAGGATCAATAAAAAATTAGTGCCCATGTTCCGGCGTTTGCAATACCATAATTCCAGATCGCCTTTATACGGGGCTATAATTGTATCGTGAAAACCATCCCGGCTGCCGTGAACCCGATCAAGCACCTCTTCTTCATTTCTGAATACAATGGAACCGATCCCGGATAATCCGGGGGGAATTTTGCCAATCGCTTTTTTCACTTCGCCAGCGTATAAATCATAATGCTGTTTGGACTGCGGTCTGGGACCAATAATGCTCATTTGTCCGATCAATATATTTACCAACTGGGGCAGTTCATTGATTTTTGTTTTTCGCAAAAAATTTCCCATGGGAAGAATCCTCGGATCATCTTTCTGGGTCAGAACTCCGCCGGGCATATTGGGGCTGTTTTTCAACATGGTGGCAAACTTCACTATATTAAATTCCTTGCCGCCTTTTCCAATTCTGGGCTGCAAGTAAAAAATACAATGTTCACCAGTCAACTTCAAACCGATCATGACCGGAATCATAAACGGAAAAAGCACAACAATGGCGGCAAAAGAAAAAAAAATATCAAAAAAGCGAATCACGACAGCCCTTTAAGCAAAGCATCACAGACAATATCTACTTCCTCAAAAGTCATGGTTGGGTATAACGGCAAAGTCAGTTCATGAGCGGAAACATATTCTGCACGCGGCGTAACATTTACCCGGTTTTTATAGGCGCTAAATTGCTGGATTGCCGGGTAATGAATGCTGGTCTGCACTCCATCCTGTTTCATCGATTCAATAACTTTATTCCGGTCTATTTTTTCGGCAAGCAGTATGGGCATAATATGATAATTCGGCGTTCCCCGTGAAAAATGCCTATAGGGGATAGTTATCTCCGGAACCGCATCAAGCCGGCTAAAATAATGATTTACCAATTCTTTTCTTTTTTGATTGGCGGCGTCAAGTTTTTTTAATTGAACCAATCCCAGGGCGGAACGCATTTCATCAATTCGATAATTAAGACCCGGTGATTCAATGTCATAGGAAACGGCCCGGCCTTTATAGCGGTCAAAAGAAGGAACAGTCATGCCATGGGAACGCAGATTTTTCAAATTTTTATATATATCAAGATTTTTGGCCGCTGCCATACCGCCTTCGCCAACGGAAATGTTTTTATTGCTGAAAAAGCTAAAGCCCGCGACATCACCAAAAGTTCCCAGCGGCTGTCCTTTATAATCGGCCCCCGGCGTATGGGCGCAGTCTTCAATCAGAAACAAGTTGCGTCTTCTGCAAATGTCAACGATCCTGTCCATGTCGCAGGCATATCCGGCATAGTGAACTATCATTACCGCTTTTGTTTTAGTTGTAATACATTTTTCTATTTCCTGCGGGTCCATGGACCAATCTTCCATAGAAGTAATATCCGCCAGCATATTGGATGCGCCCACAAAGGAGGTAACATTCTGATCCGCAATAAAAGTTAATGCCGGGGTAATCACTTCATCTCCGGGCCCAACTCCACAGGCCAACAAAGCCATGTGCAGCGCCGCGGTCCCATTGGAAACGGCCAGACACTTGAAGTCATTCCCCAGAAATACTGAAAAAGCATCCTCAAAATCAAGGGTTTTCTGCCCCATGGTCAGCCACGCAGAATCAAGCGCCTCTTTAACCGCCTGCTGTTCCTGTTCATCGTAGTTTAGTTTAAAGAGTTGGACGCGCCACATAGTATATCCCCTCGTCTAACAAATTGCTTCCAAAAACTGCTTTGCCAAAATATGATAGGCGTGATTCGCCAATACATACTGTTTTCCGTTATTCCCCAATTTTTCACGTTCTTTTCTTGACATAGTATATAATTTCAAAATACCATCAGCTATGGCCTGAGGATTTTCCGGTTCTACGGTGATGCCGCAATTTGCGTCAGCCACCATATCGTTACCCGCTTCAATCGCCTGAATAATTGGTTTACCAGCATACATATAATCAAAAATTTTATTTGGCGAAATTCCGAATCTATATAATGGCTGTTTATTCCACGTTATAATACACATATCAAAACAGGCTATTACCTGTTGTATCTGTTCTTTCGGAACAGCATCAATAATGATTAGATTGGCCAGATTAAGTTTTTCCCGCAATTCCATCAGGTTTTCTTTTTCCGGCCCTTTTCCAATAAATACAAATAATATACCGGGATAATCCTTTTGCAGTATTGATGCAACAAATAGCATGGTCTCAAGAGAATTTGCCAATCCAAAGGTGCCGGTATATCCAACGATAAATTTACCCGTGGGAAACAGAATTTTTGTTTTTTCATCCAGGGATTCACTGTTATTTTTTTCTTCCTGTGAAATACCATTGGGAATATAAACAAACTTCCCCGCCGCAAGACCATGTTCTTTCATGTGCTGTTCCGCACAGGGTAATATTGAGACAACTTTATCAACATGCTTATAGGCAAAATTCTCCGCCAGTTGCATGATAACAATAAACGGATGGCATTTTGAATAGCCGCCCAGTTCCATGGGAGACAGGGGCCACAGATCGTGTACTTCGTACACATATTTTGCATTTAATTTTTTTGCTATCTTATATGCCGGATAATTATCCAGTGGATAGGTCGATGAAGCAATAACGACATCAGGGTTTTCTTTAATTAATTGGGGCATCATGTTGTAAACGCCCTTTATATAATCCAGCATATTCAAGACACGCCCGATCCCATTACCGGTATACTTACGGGTCCTAATCCAGGCATATTTTATACCGTCTATATGCTCTTCAGTAACTTTTTTCTTATAATCGGGATTATGTGTCCGTATATGCGATTGAGTTGCGGCAACGATGGTTACCCCATGGCCTGATTTTACCCATTCCCGGGATAAATAATACGGACGGTATTCCATACCATGATACGGGGAACCGGCGTAGTGGTTGAAGATCAGGATGTACATATACTTGATAATTCTTTAGCAAATTTGGAAAAATTAGTGGCAGCATTATACTTAGAATCCCATAATAATCGGGCATTTTTTCTCATCCGTCTTTTCGCTGCGATAGGATAATTATAGAATGCCAGTAAAGCATTCTTTATGTCCCATGGGCTGCTACTCGCATTAAGCAGTATACCTGTATTTTCATTAACAATTTCCGGCACACCACCGACGCTCGTCGCTATAAGAGGAATTCCAAAAGATATCGCTTCCATCATTGAAACAGGCAAACCCTCCGATTTCGATGTTGAAATAAAACAATCGGCAAAATTTGCGTGATAAAATTCCATAATAAAATCATTGGCCACAAATCCCTTAAATTCATACGAAACATTTTCCTTGGACTTTAAATGTTTTTTTGCGATATTTATTATTTTCTTTCTACCAGGCCCGTCGCCTATATGAATCCAACGGACCGAGATCCCATCTATTAGGGAGAGCGCAAGAACAATAAGATGGATACGTTTTACCGGAACGATATAAGAACAACTTATTATGGTTAGATTCCACTCTCCGCCATTTTTCTTTTCGCAGGGACCGTATTCATTGTTTATACCAAGACATGATATTGAATAGCGGCTTTGGTTACCACTGGCAAAAGTATTAATGTAATAATTATAACCATGAGTACTTATAAAAAATATTTTGTCTATGTTTTTATCCATCCATATCTTAAATGGTTGATACTTTTGCCTGTTTCCATATTCGTATAAATCATAGCGGTGCGCTCGAGTAATGCATTTTACTTTTTTATTCGTTTGTTTTAACTGGAGAACACCAAGGGTTTCATATGAATACCAGTATGTATATATTAAATTTATGGTAGAGTCAGATGAAATTATTTTTTCAACGTTTTTTTTGGTTAATTGGGCAAATGCATAAATTCCCATTAATCGGCATAACGATATTATTGACATTTTTTTTTCATGCATTAAATATTTAATTTCAGTGCTCACCAAAGAAGAAAATATCGCCTTAAAACACATCAGTATTATCATAATCACTGATTTTTTTTTATCAAACATTATACAAATATTTTTTAGTTGATTGTTTAGTGCATTTTTTTCAAGGCCATTTCTTGTCAATACATAAACCCTCTTAAATTCTTCAGCCAAATATTTTATTTCATTCTTGATAAAAATCGAATCTCCATTTTCATTTGGATAATCACGGCATATTAATAATATTGAGTTTTTCTTCGTCTTTTTATCTGACATGCTCATTCTTCATTTTTATGTTTGGCAGCTATTATCAAAATTACAATTTAAATATTTTATGACTTTCTATTTTGATGTTTTTAATTACATTTCGCATATCAACAATTAATGGCGCTTTTGCCACAATACGCTCTACATCAAAGCAGCTATGATTCGTAGTAAACACCACACAATCGGCTTTTGCAAGCAATTCATCGGTTAAATCCACGTTCTCATAATGGTTCTCATGTTCATCAGTTATCTCATGAATATATGGATCATGATATAAAACCCTTGCCCCTTTTTTCGTAACTTGTTCCATTACCAGCAGGGCGGGGCTCTCCCGCGCGTCATCAATGTCAGGCTTATAGGCAATGCCCAAAAACAAAATGGTGGAACCGTTCATTGCTTTCTTGTGCCGGTTAAGCGCAAAGGCGATCTTGTTCATCATTCGATAGGGCATTAAGTTGTTAATCGCCCCGGCGGTATGTATCATGGATAAATCAAAATTGTAGTTCTTGGCGATATATTCAAGGTAAAACGGATCAAGGGGAATGCAATGTCCGCCAATCCCCGGCCCCGGATAAAAAGCTTGAAAGCCGTAGGGCTTGGTTTTTGCCGCCTCGATGACCTCCCAAATATCAATATCCATTTTGCCCGAAAGTAATGCAAGTTCATTAATGAGTGATATATTGACAAGGCGGTAGGTGTTCTCAAGAATTTTTACCATTTCAGCGGCTTTAGGTGATGAGACAAAATACAGCTTTTGTATCGCCAGGCCATACAGGGCATTGGCAATTTTTTTTGCATCTTCACCGAGGGGACCTACCACTTTCGGCGTATTTTCGGTTTTGTAATCCTTGTTGCCCGGATCAACCCGCTCAGGGCTGAAACAAAGCCAGAAGTCCCGTCCTTCCTTTGAGCCCGATTCCCGCTCAATAATAGGCTTGATAAAATTTTCTGTTGTTGTCGGATACGTGGTACTCTCAAGGCTGATAAATGTACCTGCTTTCATATTCCGTCCAATATCAATACAGGCGTTTTCAATATAACCCATATCAGGTTCTTTGAATTTATCCAGCGGTGTTGGAACACAAATAATAATCGCATCACATTCTTTGATCCGGGAAAAATCCGTAGTGGCGCTTAATAGTTTTGTGTTTTTGACAACCGTTTCAAGATCGGCATTTTTTATATCACTGATATAATTTTGTCCGGTATTTACCAGGGCGGTTTTTTTTTCACTCTTTTCAAATCCAAGCACCGTAACGCCGTTCCGCGCAAAAGTAACCGCCAGGGGGAGCCCAACATAGCCAAGACCGATAACACCGATAGTAACCGTCTTATCGGCTATTTTTTGTAAGATTATTTCCAACCCGGACATAAGCTTTTCCTTATCATTCTAAATACGAGATAATTTTTTCAGCACAATGGCCATCCCCGTATATTTGGGGATGGTTATCCGGTATGCGCAGATCCTTTACCGCAGAAAATTATTCATTGAAACAACGATTAATAAATTCAAGCATTTTTAACGCTTGAATTTTTCTGCTATACCTATTTATCATTTCCATATTTTTTGATTTTATTTTTTTTTCTTTCTGTATTATTCTTGATATTAGATATTTTTCAATGGCCGTAACATCACAGCCTACAGATACACCCGTTTCGGTACTGCTAATAATTTCCCCAACATCAGTATCAGGTCCAATTCCAACAGCTAAAATCTCTCTTGCGGCGTAAATATATTCAAATATTTTACCGGATAAAATACCACGTACGGAAGGATCGCCATACTCAAGGAACAGTACGGCATCGGCATCGTACTGGAGTTGCAAAGCCGATTCTCTCGGCAATAGTCCAAGAAAAGAATAATAATCTATTATGCCGTATTTTACCGCTAAATCGCTTACATCGGATGAAGTCCATCCTGCAAATAATATTCGTAAATCATTCTTCGTCAGCACTCCGCTTTGATTTAAGTTATATATGGCTTCAAATAACGGCGATGGATCCTGATACTTTCTATAAATAGTTCCTGTATAGACAATGGTAAATTCTTGATTGGTTTTTCGCGGTAATTGCATTATTTTATCATAATTCTCATTATCAAATCCATTATATATAACTTCAACCCGTGTTTTCGTTATAGTTCTAAGTATATCTGCCAAAGGCTCTGAAACCGTTGTAATCAAATCAGCATTTTTGTGGATTTTTTTTTCAAGATAGTCTTCATACCAATGAAATATTTTTAACCCCATGTATATATGATTTTTTGTCCATAAATCACGCCAATCAACAATCCATTTAATTGTAGGATATTTTTTTTTAAGCAAGAGTCCTATTTTGTGAACAGAATAGGGTCCCCCGGTCGATACAACTATATCGAATTGAAATGGTTTTATAGCTCTGAATGCGTTTATTGCCCATAAATCATTAAAACTGGGAAACCGAATAGCGAAACAACCGGTTTTCTGACTAAAACTTAATAAAAATTGTCTTATTAATGACACAAAAACAGCATACCATTTTTTCTTTTTTATAGTGTCAGATGTATTTTTTGAATTAAGCATATAATTGCTTTTTGTTACAAACGGAATAGATACTTTTACAATTTTAAAATTCGAACAATCCAATACAAGGTCATGTACATACGATTGTCGATTAATTGTAAGAACCGTGATATCATGACTTTCCCTTGACCAGTATTTCGCCCATGAATACGGACGCAATGAAGCAATTGCGTTTTCGGGAGGGAAATATTTTGCTATTATCAATATCTTCAAAACTTAACCACCTTATTAGCCTAAAAAACACGAGAACTTCTGGAAACTGAATTTTTCAGAGGTTCTCTAAATATGAGATAATTTTTTCAGCACAATGACCATCCCCGTATATTTGGGGATGATTATCCGGAACATGCAAATTTTCCATTGCAAAAACAATGGCAGTCCGATCCGCCCCCGCCAAGGTGTTCCAGCCAAGCTGCACCAATTCTACCCACTCGGTATTATCCCGCAGGGTAACACAGGGTTTTTGAAAGAAAAACGCCTCTTTTTGTACGCCCCCCGAATCGGTAAGAACCGCGGAACAGGCCGCCTCTAAGCCAAGCATTTCAAGATACCCTACCGGTTCTATCATTTTTACATGGCTGGCTAAAATCAGATCTTGTTCTTTCAGTATTTTTCTGGTACGGGGATGAACCGGAAAGACAAACCGGCGATCCCTTGCCTCATTAATTGCTTCAACGATGGCTTTCAACCGTTTTGGATCATCGGTGTTCTCGGCGCGATGGATTGTTACCAGAATAAAATCGTGTTCATCTATAGATACCGTTTTTTCTTGCGGTAATACAGGGCCGCGTCATACATAATATCACCGATAATGGCAACCCGTTTGTTATCCGCGTCAGGCTGAACAGCGGCTCCGCAATCAGCGATGCCTTCCCGTGCTAAATTATCTCTGGCTACTGTGGTAGGGCAAAAAAGCCAGGTTGAAAGATGATCGGTTAGACGCCTGTTTTGTTCCTCCGGCATGGCCATCATATAGGATCGCAGTCCTGATTCCACATGAATAACCGGGACATGCAGTTTACTTGCCGCCAGAGCGCCTGCCAGGGTTGAATTGGTATCCCCATACACCAGAAGCGCATCGGGCTTTCTATCAAGAATCACCTTTTCAATGCCTTCAAGCATCATACCGGTTGTTTTACCGTGGCTTCCCGAACCAACATGAAGGTTTATGTCCGGTTCCGGTATGTCCATTTCCGAGAAAAACACTTCGCTCATGTTCTGGTCATAATGCTGTCCGGTGTGTACCAGTGTTTCGGTAATACCACAGGAAGGATTGTCCCGGACATAGCGGCTTAACACAGCGGCTTTTATGAATTGAGGACGGGCTCCAACGATAGTAAGAATATTCACCATTAAAATCCTGCGATATAATCCAAAACACGCCGATATAGTTTTTCCTGGTAATTCAAACCAAGAAATTCAGTATTATGCCACAACAAAACCAGTTCGCCATTATGCGTATACACTTGATTGATTACTTCTTTGCAATATTCAAAAGCGTCTTCATATTTCAAATGCATATATGCCGCGCGTTCAAGGGTACATTCCATAATTTCCAGTGGATGAATCACAACCTTAGTCAGTGTCTTTGTACGGGGATTGATAAACCGGTAAGGATGACAAGTTCCTACCCTAAATCCCACCGCGTCCGCATAGGAAACGGTAAAATCATCGGTAATACCCGACTGCTCCATGTATACCACATCTTCAGGTTCCCGCCATTGCAGAAAATGATGGCGGCTAAAACCGTTGAACGACCCCAGCATCTTGGTCAATCGCTTAACATCATTGGACAGTTTTTGAGGATCTGTCCCCGCCTCGTAACTCACATGAAGCCCCAGGACAGCGCCTGATTTTTTAAGAACCTCTATTAAACGGGCTATCTTCCGGGAAGTAAAATGGTAATATCGTCTATGAAAGAGCGATCCTGCGCTTATCAAAAAATAAATACTCTCAACCGGTATATGTGGTAATTTTTCTTTGCAGTTCCGGTCATAGTTTATAATGGCAGGAAAAGTATAGCAATCATCAAGGCGTTCATTCATATATTTTTTGAAGGGAGAACTACAATAATGGTAATGCAGCATATTTTTTATGTACTGTTTACATACAGCCGTAAGCCGCTCAAACCGAAAAGGAACGTCCACATCATGGGTCAGATAAATCTTGCTAAACCCTTTTTGCTCAGGCGAAACCGCCACGCCAACATCCCTGAGCCATTTTCTCAACAGAGCGCCGTATTCGTCTACCAGCGGTCTATTGCCATACCCTTGTTGAAATAGTATTGAATCTTTGGCACAAAAACGTCCGTGTTGATCACGACATTCAGGCTTTAAAATTTCTTCATACCGGGAAAGGAGAAAGAAAGACGAGGCGATAATATCGGCATGGATGATCAGTTTATCATCTCGCTTTTCAATCTTTGGAACACCAAACAAGAGCGGCGTCCCAGCAATCAATTGCAATGGAACAATCGGCAATGCGGTTATCTCGAAATCCTGAACAGCGGGGATAATAATGATTTTTGCATGAGAAGGACTATTTTTTGGAATGCCATAATATACAACACCCGATTGTACAACCGGGAGCCCTGCGAGTAAGTCAATAATATAATCTATCGTGTTCAATAAAATAAGTCCTATAGTAGCAATAGCGCATTTTTAGGCGCCACGTATTCCTCGAATCATTTTTAATATTGGGTTATTATATTTGAAAATCTGATAATATTCGGTTTGATGAGCGCCGTAGTACCTAAAAGACTCTTCAACGCCTTTTATCATGCTGCCTTCAAAATCAAATCTATCAACGAATTGTGATACATATTGAATGGTTTGATCAACTAAAAATTCCGTGCCGCCGCTGGTATTATATTCCTTCTT
>JAISBS010000061.1 GCA_031266075.1 Treponema sp. | reverse complement strand
CGGCCGCCAAGGGAACCCTCAATAACCTTGAGGTTTCCGTCATTTGCCCCGCAAACTCCGGACAGCACCTCGCGGCTGTCCAGCACAACGGTTATGCTATCGTCCAAAAATACCTCTAGTTACTAAGTCTATAGCCCTCTTTGCAGAAAGGTCAAGGGGTAATGCCGAAAAACCATGCGGCCTTTTCTGTAATCACGAGAGACGCGCATAGGCCAAGTCAAGGGGTCCTGCCCGGGGAAACACAAGCGGCTCGCGTGCGTTTCCCCGGGCGCCCCCGGACAACGCAGTTTGAGCGCGTCCCCGAGCCGGACGCACGATTTTTCCGGCCGGAAAACGGACTGACCGGGGGACCGCTGTGAGCGAGGGAGGTTTAATGCGACTGCCCATAATGCCTTTCGCTTTTTCTGAGCGTTATATCGCCAGTATATGACTTATACACCGCTGTGCCTGCTTTCGCAAGCGAAAAAGAAAATAACAGCAAGGTCAGCGCCACAAGGCTCTTAACATTTTTTGTGATGAGGGCCGGCATTTCAATCTGACATAAAATATTCAGAAGGGCAATTATCAGAAATATGGTAACAGGGAAAAAGGCCCTGTCCAAAAAAACAGGGCTCAAAATCATTGAATACGCGGAGGCTGCCCCGGCTAATACATACAGGAATGAAAACGCCGGCATTTTTCTCCCGTTCCGGAAAATATCTATCCCAAAAACCAGGGAAAGCCCTGTCAAGAAAACGCCGCCTTTTAGGAAAAATATCTGCGTGGTTTCAAACAGCCGGATAAACAGCCTTTTTACAAAGCTGTATTGCCGGACAAATTCATAACCGTTCAACCTGGAATAATTGCCCGGGGCCGCAATAAGGACGGCAAACCCCACAAGAAAACCGGCCGCGCCCAATATTTCAAACAGTTTTATTTTTTCTCTGTTTATTATCTTTAATAAAAAGTATGCTATCAAGAAAAAAAATGTTCCAGCCCCCGCATTTTCATAGCTTAATCCCGCCAGGATTCCCAAAAACAAA
The DNA here is from genome assembly GCA_031266075.1 of Treponema sp. Classification (GTDB taxonomy): domain Bacteria; phylum Spirochaetota; class Spirochaetia; order Treponematales; family Breznakiellaceae; genus JAISAN01. The sequence goes on along the minus strand of JAISBS010000061.1, from coordinate 2,715 downwards.
TACAATGCCGAACATGGGGCGCTCAAATTATACGCCCCATCGTCATGGATTCTGCGCAGCGGCGCCAGGAACAGCAAAATTATCACAAATGGCCACGCATAAAAACAGCTTCCCGTCAGCCACAGAAAATTTTCTCCCCATGAAGGCAGCATCCACCACACCAGGACATTGACAGCAAAAAAAAGCAGGGCGTTTATTTTCTTTATGCCGCCCGTAATATGATAGCATATAAGGCACATCAGCATGACATACACAAGGGCGTTCAAAAAATTAAAGATGTTTTTACCCGCCAACAGACTCGCCTGGGCGACAAAGACCGCGACAACCCGGCATCCGGTTATGCCCCCGCCTCTTGCCATATAATAATCATATATTGATAGAAATATATCGTTTATTGATTCAACCTTTTGTCCGGTTCCGGGTATATTCTCCCAGTAATAGTCATCGGTAATTTTTGGAGTATAAACGTTCATGACAAGAAAGATAACAAACGTCAGCAGCAGAACAGCCGGGAGAAAAATCGTCGCTTTGCTTTTCATTTTTTTGCGCGTCCAAAAACAAAAAATTTTGAAAAAATGAAATTTACCACCGTTCCCGCCATAATTCCAAAGGCCTGGGCGATGAATTTATAGGGCGGATTAAAATATGACAATACGGCCATAAGCGCCACAAGGTTTATCCCCAGTCCAACAAGCGATGTGCAAATAAAGAACAGCCATTTTTTTATCGACAAGTTTTTCCGCGCGGTGTTTTTCCGGAAAGACCACTTGTGATTTATGATATAGTTTTGGCTGGCGGCTATCAGAAAACACGCCAAACTTACGGGAACTTCAGGAAAAGACAGCTTGTCGGCGCATATAAAAAATATTGCCAGGTTGGTAATAGTTCCCAATCCGCCCGTTATGGCAAATTTAAAAAATTGATCCATGCCGGTGTCGCCCCGGACCAGCTTTTTAATTTTCCAGACGACGGCAAAGGCCTCCAGAAATATCTTTTTTGACATCTTGGATTTTCCAAGCTTTCTGTCAGAAAAAACTATCGGCACTTCGCCTATCGAACAGCCGGCCGCATAGGCGCGGTATTTCATCTCGACCTGAAAGGAATAACCCTTGGAAATAATTTTGTCCAGGCCTATCTTTAGCAGCGCGTTTCTTGTCCACAAATTAAACCCGCCCGTTAAATCCATAACCGGGCATCCTAAAACGGCGCGGGAATAAAAAGAACCGCCCTTGGAAATAAAATTCCTCAGCGCTGTCCAGCCTTCAACCGTTCCGCCTTCTACGTTCCGGGAGCCAACAACAACATCGCAGGCCTGAATTTTTTCCAGCATTTCGGGGATATAACGGGGATGATGCGAAAAATCCGCGTCCATCTCCAGGAAAGCGTCGTAGTCACGGGCCAGACCCCAATCAAAGGCGGCAAGATACGCCGTCCCCAGGCCCTGTTTTTCGGGGCGGTTTATTAAATGCAGCCGTTCAGGATATTCCGGGATAAGTCTTTCTACAATTCCTGCCGTGCCGTCCGGAGAGTTATCGTCAACAACAAGAATTTCGGCGGATGGAGGAATATGGTCAAAAACGGTTTGTATAAACGGTTCTATATTTTCGGCCTCGTTATATGTTGGAACAGCAACCAAAAGCGCATGGGGGGGAAGGCAAGAAATTATATTTTGTGTCAATCAATAACCCTCGCTTTTGAATGAGGATATTATTGATTGTTTCAAATGTCAATACATCAAGGATCAACATAGACACGGGGCGCCCGTTTGTTAATGCCGCAGGTGATCTCGTAGGAAATAGTTCCCAGCTTTTCCGCTATATCTGCGGCGGAAAGGGCGTCCCCCCCAAACAGGGTGACGGAGTCCCAGCGGCGGACCGTGGTTTCCGGCCCCAGATCCGCCATGCACTGGTCCATGCATATCCGGCCCGCCAGGGGATGCCAGGCGCCGTTGATGCGGACCCGGAATCCCTGGCCGCTGAGCCGCCGGGGCAGCCCGTCGCCGTAGCCCACAGGAATGGTGGCGATGAAGGTGTCCCGGTCCGCAATCCAGGTTCTTCCGTAGGAAACGCTGTCCCCCTTCCGGACCCGCTTGATAAACACCACGCTGCTCGCCAGCTCCATCACGGGCTTTACCGGCAGGGTTTCTTCCGCGCCCGCCGGGGCGTAGCCGTAGAGCAGTATGCCGGGACGGACCATGTCGAAAAACGCATCCTCATGAAAGGCCAGGGCGCCGGTGTTGGCCGCATGGATCAGGCCGGGATCGATCCCCGCTTTTCGTATGGCCGCCACCGAAGCGGCGAAGCGTCCCAGCTGCCCCTTCGTGTAGTCCAGGTCCGCCGGCTCAAGGGAATCCGAGACCGCCAGATGGGTGGCGACTCCGCCCAAGCGAAGACCCGGCAGGGCGGCAATCCGGGCGGCAAGCTCTGCGGCGGACTCAGGCGGGCACCCTACCCTGCCCATGCCGGTGTCCACCTTCAGGTGGACCGTGATCGGCTCCCCACGGATATCTGCGGCAGCCGCCTCGGCAAGCGCCAGGGCAAAGTCCGGGTCCCCTACCAGGGGGGTAAGCCCGTGGGCGACAAGCTCCGGTATTTCTTCAGGGATCGGGACCGAGAGCAGCAGTATTGCCGCCCCTATCCCCGCCCGCCTCAGCTCAGCTCCCTCCTCAACCGTGGCCACCGCCAGAAACGCCGCGCCCTCCTCCAATGCGGCTTT
>JAISBS010000103.1 GCA_031266075.1 Treponema sp. | reverse complement strand
CGCAATAACATTATCTTTCCGGAGAGGGGAACGGGGATGAGGAAAATCCATGGATAGTTCAACAAAACAGCGGTACATATCAACGTCAATCTGGTCGGACAAATGGTTTGAAACGCTTTCAATGCAGGAGAAACTTATTTATTTCCACCTGCTTACCAACGAATTTACCAATGCCGCCGGGGTGTATCATTTTTCCCTGAAGCAAATCCGCGCTGACCTGGACATATCCCGCGACGACGCCCGGGCGGCAATCGAGAAGTTTGAAGCCGCGGGGAAAGCCTACTACTACCAGGAATATATCATCATCCCGAAGTGGCTTAAACACCAGAAAATATCGGACAGGAGCAAGATGTTCCTGGGCGCGCTGTCCATTTTACGGGGGCTTCCGGACGGTATTAAGCGGTTCATTGCCGACCGGAACCATTACGATTTTCCGGTGGAAAAATACGTCGAAATTCCCCCCGCGGATAGCCTATGCCTAAAAAGCGATAGCCTATGCCCTATAGAGGATAGGCTATACCCAAAAAGGGGTGAAAAGGGTGCAAATTCGGCCCACGATTCTGATTCTGATCTTGATCTTGATCTTGATATTAATATTAGCGGCGGCGGCAGATCAGATTACTCTGATCCCCCGGCCGAAAAACCGCCGCCTCCGGAAAATACGCCGCCGCCGCCGCTTTTTAAAATTATCAAAGCCAATGCGGGCCGGGAGGGTTTCGTCATCGGCGATGACATAGCCAAAAGATTTCTCGCGTCCGGGCTCGATCCGGCCTGGTTTTCGGGGCCCCATGATTTTCTGGCTTTCATGGCTTATAAGGTCCGGGCAGAATATCCCGGTGCGCCCCCGGAACGGCAGCGTAATATTTTTATCAGCGCCATAACCTGGGACAACATCCGGGAGGAATACCCCGCGTGGCGGGACGCCCGGGCGGGAGCGGCGCAAAGCCGGGAAAAAGCCCGGGCGGAAAAACTCATCCCCCCGCGGTGCGAATGCGGCGCCGATCTGCACGGGGCGCGGCGCTGCCCGTCCTGCGGCCGGATTTTAGAATTCGACGAAACCACCTGGGGATTCGTGTTCCTGCCCCCGCCGGAAAACGGGGAACTGTCGGCCCTGTTCCGGGAGGAGATCAAGGCCCGGAAACCGGGAAGCGAAAAAACGCCCAGGAAGCCTCCCTAGGGCCGCAAAAGGGCAAAAAGGTATTTGGGTATGTTATTGGCCTGTCAAACGCCGTGCAGGTGCCTTCTCGTTCAAATACGGGCATTTTGAAGGGCGTCATGGAAGGCGAAAACGGACATCCGGCGGAAAAGAGGCAAAATAACCCAAAATCTTGGAAATAATGACCCATGGCATTGACAAAATGACCCGGCGGAAAGAAAATGCCGGTATGGGGAAGGGGAAGATAAATTACGGCGCCCTGTATGACCTGCTCCGCAAGCGGCCCATAACCTACCGGGATATTATGCGCCTGACCGGGCGGGAGAAAACCGCCGTACCGGGGATTATTACCACCCTGTCCCTGAAATACCCCCTGTACCAGGTAAGCCGCGGGGTGTACGCGCTCAATCCCGATCCCGCCCTGGCGGAACTGGAAGCCATGTTCCGCCTTAACCGGCACAGGAGGCGGAATGGGAAAAAGTAAAGCCGGCCAGGGGCTGAACGACAAGCAGGCCGCGTTCTGCCGGGAATATGTCAAGGACTGCAACGGCGCCCAGGCGGCGATCCGCGCCGGTTACGCGCCGAAGAACGCCGAGGTTACGGCGGCGAAGCTGCTAAGGTTAGTTAAGGTCCGGGACGAAATTTCCGCCCTGCTGGGGGAACTCCTCCAGGAAGCCAAGATACCCCTTGAGCGGAAAATCTTTGACTACTGGATGATCCGGGCGTTCTACGACATCACCGAAATCATCAGCGTCAACGGCGTCATGAAACTGAGCGATGAAGAACTCCGGGCAAAAGGCCTCCACGTCTGCATCGACAGCATCAACCAGAAGGTCAGCGCCCAGGGGGAGACGATCATCACCTACAAATTCGCCGACAAAGACCGGGCGGCGGAGATGCTGCAGAAATATATCCGGATGATCCGGGAGGAAGTAACCATCAAGGGGGATATCCCCGTTATCAAAATCGCCGAGAAATCGGTCCTTGAGGGAGGTTGAACATGGAGTATGTCCTTTGGAAGCCCCAGCCGAAACAGGCCCAGGCCCTGGCCTGCCCCGCCTTTGAACTGCTGTACGGCGGCGCCGCCGGCGGGGGCAAGTCCGATTTTCTCCTGGCCGATTTTCTTTCCGGCGTCAACGACTGGAAACAGAACTGGCGGGGCATCCTTTTCCGCAAGACCTACACCGAACTGGGGGAACTGTTGCGCCGCGCCCGGGAATTATACATCCCGCTCGGGGCGTCCTATCATGCGGGGGAACGCCGCTTTACCTTCCCCGGCGGGGCAGAGCTTGAACTGCGCTACCTTGAGACCGAAACGGACGTGGAGCGCTACCAGGGGCACCAGTACACCTGGGTAGGTTTCGACGAACTGGGAAACTACAAAACCGATTACTGCTGGCGGTACATGATGAGCCGCCTCCGGTCCGCCGCGGGGGCGCCCTGCTATATCCGGGGCACGGCAAACCCCGGCGGGCCCGGCCACGGCTGGATAAAGGCCCGGTTCATTGACGGCAAGCTCCCCGCAACCGTCTACCGCCTTGACGGCGGAACCCGGGTTTTTATCCCCGCCACGGTGGAGGACAACCGGATCCTCATGAATAACGATCCGGAATATGTCAGGCGCCTTGAGGCGCTGCCGGAGCATATCTACCGGGCCCTGCGGCTGGGGGATTGGGACGTATTCGCGGGCCAGGTCTTCGGCGAATTCCGGCGGGAGCGGCATGTGGTAAAGCCCTTCGCCCTGCCGCCGGATACCTGGTATAAGTTTTACAGTTTCGACTGGGGGTATAAAAAACCCTTTTCCCTGGGAAAGTGGGCGGTAAACAAGGACGGCCGGCTCATCCGGTACGGGGAATGGTACGGGTGCAAAGAGGGGGAGGTAAACACCGGGCTTGAGTTAGGGGCCGACGAGGTAGCCAAGCGGGCCTGGGCCGGCGCCATACAGGAAGGGGTGACGGAAATTATATGCGATCCCGCCGTCTGGGCAAAAAACGACGACGGGCCCAATGTGGCCGAGCGGCTTGAGCGGGCCGGGTTTATTGCCATCCGGGGGAAAAACGACCGGATGCAGGGCATGGCCCAGCTTCATGACCTGCTTACCCAGACGGCGGAAGACGGCCGTCCCATGCTGCTGGTCTTTGATATATGCCACGCCTTTATCCGGACTATCCCGCTCCTGGTCCCCCACCCGAACCATCCGGAAGACGTTGACACCAACCTTGAGGACCATGTGTACGACGAGACCCGCTACGCCCTTATGAGCGAGAGCGCCAATTACCCGCAGCAGGAATTCCGCCGGCAGGGCGTCCGGTGGGCGTATCACAAGAGCGCCGACTGGGATCCCTTAGATTATTAATCCAATGATTATTAATCCAATGATTATTTATTTTTTTTTAAAAACTTGAGAAAGTATAGGATTTTTTTGAATTCTTCCTGATACGCTCCCTCCGTGGACCGGAAAGAATTTATCCAGCATATCCTCGCGGAGGCAAACTACCTCAAAAACGAGCGGGTCAGGGAACATGACGACTGGCTTGAGGTGATGCGGTTTGTCCATTACGTCCAATTCGCCCTGACCGGGAAAGATCAAAAAGCCGCCCGTTCAAAACGGTTCAGTTCCCGGCCTTCCCACTATGTGGCGACCCTGATCGCGGGCATCACCGGCTACACGGTAAGCCAGAGTATTTCCTGGCTCAAGCTGGGGATAGAGGACGCCAAGCTCCTGGACCGCTACGGGGTGAAGGACTGGCTTGAGGAAGTTGAAAAGCTCCTGTACGCCGAATACTCCCGGAGCAACCTCTACCGGGAACTCCCCAAGGCCATTGAAAACGCCGTAACCTTCGGCCACGGCCTCATGCTGGTGGACGAGGATCTGGCCCAGAACCGCATCCGGGTAACCAGCGAGGATGTTTCGGAAATCTACCTGGACAAGAACGAATACGGCGATGTGGATACGGTCTACCGGGTTTTTACCATGACGGTTAAACACGCGGCGGCCTTTTTCGGGGAAGACAAACTGCATGAAAAGGCCCGGGAGGATTACAAGGACCCGAAAAGGCGGCGGAACGAGATTGAGATAATCCACGCGGTTTATCCCCGCACCGACCGGGAAGAGAACAATCCGGGCGTGAAGAACAAAGCCTACGCGTCGGTCTTTGTGGACAAGACCAATGAATACCTCATCGGGGAAAGCGGGTACGATGATTTCCCCTACGCGGTTTTTATCTGGGACGCCAAGCCCGGTTCCGCCTACGGGATCAGCCCGGCAATCAAGGCCCTCGATGACGTAAGGCTCCTGAATATCGCCGAGGAGGAACGGATACGGCTGGCCCAGCTTTCCGCCCGGCCGCCGCTGATGGTCCCCAACAAGATGCAGGGCCAGGAACAGATTGTACCGGCGGGGCATAACTACTACTACGATTCGGATAAGCTGATTTTTCCGATCAGCGTAGGGGAGAATTTCCCCATCACCATCGAGATTACCCAGTCCATCGAGGAGCGGATCCGGGACTGGTTCCACGTTGATTTTTTCCTCATGCTGCAGCACCAGGACCGGCAGATGACGGCGACCGAGGTATTGGAACTCCAGGGGGAGAAGGCGGCGGTTTTGGGCAACATGGTGGCCAACCTGAACGTGGCGCTGCATAAAATCGTCCGGCGCAGTTACGACATACTGCTTAACCAGGGGAAGCTCCCGGAACCGCCGGAGGCGCTGCGGGAAACTCAGGCGGAACTCAAGGTTGATTTTATCGGCGTGCTGGCCCAGGCCCAGAAGAAGACCCACCAGTACCAGGGCATAGCGGCGGGGATACAGCTTATGGGCGCCATTGCCAATCTTGCCGGGGCAATCCCGGCAGCGGCGGAAGCCCTGGACGTGGTTGACCTTGACCGGCTGGTGAAAACCGGCTTTGAAGGCAACGGCGTGCCGCAGGATATCATCCGGGAGGATGAGGATATCGCCGCCATCCGGCAGGCCCGGGCCCGGGCCCAGGCGGCGGCAGCGCAGCAATCCCAGGCCATGGAACAGCAGAAAAACATCCTGGGGAACTATAACAAGCTCAACGAGCCGGTGAACCAGGACAGCGTTTTAGGACAGATGGCGGGAGGCGGGGCGTGAAGATCAAGACCCTCAAACAGTTAGTCGCCGTGCTGGAACTTTTGCGGAAGTCCCAGAAGGAAGCGGCCCGGTTTCCCTCCAAAGACCGTGCTGCCACGGCCAAACACTGGGAAAGCGTGGTTGATGAGTTTTTGGGCGGGGCGGTGAAGCGGTGAAGAAATTCATCTGGCGCCGGGGAAACCTGGAAAAGCTGACCGAAGACCGGGCCCGGCTCTTGTTCCGGCGGGTTTTCATGAACGGGGACGGCCTTGAAGTCCTCCGGATATTATTAAACGACTGGCATTTTTTTGACGTGTGCGAAACGGAGCGGCACCGCGCGATGAACGATTACGCTAAATATTTCCTGCACGAACACCTGGGGCTTGCGGATTTGTACCTTGCCTCGGATTTGGTGCTGGATGAAACCATCCGCAAGGATGAACAAGGAGAAGACGATGGATCCGAATCTTGACGGCGCGAGCCAGAATCAAGGGGGGAACGGAAATCAGGCGGATAACGGCAACCAGCAAGCCGGTAACGCGGATTCGCTTGCAAGCATTATGGCTGGCGCGCAAGGGAAGGAACCGGGGCCTAAACCTGCAACAGGGGACACGGGCGAAGGGGGCGGAACGGAAGCGGTAAAACCGGCGGCCTGGACGAACCAGCTGCCGGAGGAGCTGAGGGGAAACCCGGAGGCGGTAGCGCGGCTTGCGAAATTCCAGAAGCTGGGGGATATGGCGGCGTCATACCTTGAGCTTGAGGGGAAACTGGGCAAGGCCGCGGTTATTCCGGATAAAAACACCGCCGCGGCGGAGCGGGCGGCGTTCTGGAAGCGCCTGGGGAAACCGGAGGCGAAAGAGGGCTACACCATAGCCAAACAGGAAAACGGGGATGTGTTCCTGGAAGCGGCCCACGCGGCGAATCTGACCGACGAACAGGCGACCGCTATTTTCGGGCACATCAAGAAACTCGGGGAAACCCAGCTTGCCGCCGCCAGGGAGCAGCAGGACCGGCAGTTTGCCGAAACGGAGGCGGCGCTGAAAAAAGAATACGGCGCAAAGTATCCGGAAAAGGTAGAACTGTTAAAGCGCGGCCTGAAACTGGCCGGCGAGGATGCGGGGCCGCTGCTGAACCGGGCGGGCGTCGCGGGGCATCCGGGTATTGTCCGGGCGTTTATTACGCTCGGGGAACTGACCGCCGAATCGGGATCGCCCCGGAGCAGGGGCGGGGGGCCGGACGGGCCCCGGAGCATCCGGGACGGCGCGAAGTTCGCCTTTAAACAAACGTAGGAGTTTATATGATTTTGAATGCCGCTGACAGGATGACGGCTATCGAGGTGGTACGGTTAACGGCCAGCCCCGATCCGTTTATGGCCCTGGAGTACCTCATCCAGAAGAACGAGATACTCCTGGATATGCCGCAGATCCAGTGCAACCAGGGGACCGAACACACGATCCTCCTGCAGCTTGAAAACCCCGAAGGCATGCACCGGACTTATTACGAGGGGACCAAAACGGTATCTACCCAGACCAAGACCAAGAAGGAAACAACCACCATGGTCGAGGCCTGGGCGGAGGTTGACGAGGTTCTTGCCAAGGATTCCGGCTCTCCGGACCAGCTGCGCAACCATGTGGCCGGCCGGGTGATAACCGGGATGGGCTTTGCCCAGGCGCGGGAGCTTGTTTACGGCAAACGCAAGGGGGCCACGGAAAACAACGATTCCCTGGACGGCCTGGCAACCAGGCTGGGGAAGCTCGACAGCGAAAACGTTTTTTCCATGGGCGGGACCGGGAGCAAGCTGACGAGCCTGTACCTTGCCGCGCTGGGGGAGAACCACTGCCACATGCTGTATCCCCAGCATTCGGAAACCATGGGCATCGAGCGCGTGGACTGGGGGCGGCAGGTGGCCCAGGATAAAAACAAAAACCAGTATTCGGTGTTCAAGGACCAGTTCCGGGTCCGCTACGGCCTGGCGATTCCCAACCCCTTCGCGGTGAAGCGGATCTGCAACATAGCCCCGGATACCGACGCGGAGGCCCTGGTGGACAAGGTTTTATCCGTCATGCGGCGCATGCCCTCGGGGGCCCATACCTATGTCATGTACGCGAATTACACCGTGCAGGATATTTTTGACAAGGCCGCCCGGGAAAAGCCCAACGTCATGCACACCACGACCGATCCCTGGGGCAATCCGATCAACACCATCCGCAATTTCCGGATCCGGACCGTTGAGGCCATCCGCGACGACGAGACGGCGGTCGCGTAAGGAGGAACACATGAACGTAGGATATGACAGTACCTTTGACCTGGGCTCGCTGGCCGCGGCGGGGGATTTCCCGAACATCATCAACCTGGGCAGGACCAACGCGGATCATTTTGCCGTGGATATCTTTGCCCCGGTTGCCCTTGCCGGGGGGCCGGTAACCATCACCATCTCGGGCGGCGATAGTTCCAGCGCCCAGGCGAATGTGGTCGGTTCCAAGGCCTTCACCGCCGCGGAGCTTAACGGTACCGGATTGTGCCAGGTGGCGATTTCGCCGAACAAGTACCAGTACCTGAAGGTTACCGCCGCCGCCAGCACCTGGACGGCCGGGACGATCAGCGCGATTTTGAACACCTATATCGGGAAGTAAGAAGCAAGCCGGCGGCGGTAACAGCGCCGCCGGTTTCTTTGGGGCGGCTATGAACATAGATTTAAAACTGGTAAACCGGGCGCTGCTTGACGCGGGGCAGGAACCGCTTAACGAGGCGGATATTTCCGCGGGAAACCCCGGCGTGCGGCTTGCGCGGGCCTATTACCTGGAAACCCTGCTTGAGGCTTTTTCCGAGGCGGCCTGGACCGGGAGCAAAAGGCGGGCCGTGCTGGCCCGGTCAAGGAGCCGGGGCAATACCTCTTCTTATGAGTTTATGTACGATCTCCCCCTGGATTGCGCCAAACCCCTGGAACTGCAGGAGAACGCCTATTTCGTGATCGAGGGCCGGTACCTCTACACCAACCAGGACCGGGCGGAACTGG
>JAISBS010000091.1 GCA_031266075.1 Treponema sp. | reverse complement strand
ACACGGACTGCTCAAATATGTGGTTTTTTTCCCAGAAGGCTAATACTTCTTCTTCCAGTTGGGGAAAATTGACTCGTGGGTCCACCGGTTTATACAAGCTGTTCCTCCTGCCGCCGCAAAAGCCGTAATGCCCCATTGTGCCATATTTTGAGGTGTTTTTCCAGTGGACGGGGTTTCCGGTTTCGCAAGCTTGACCTGGCCGCGGATTTTCCACTATTCTTCAATAGCTGAGTAATTTAGTCATTTAGTACGCAAAGGAATACTATGACCAAACAAAAGATCGCTTCAGCGCCCTCCATTCGCAGACTGCCATCATACCTGCATATTATCCGGCTGTTCCAACGAGAAGGGGAGGAGTACATTTCGGGAACCTTTATCGGCCAAAAACTGAATCTGGATCCTATTCAGGTGCGGAAAGATCTGGGGATTACGGGGGTTGCCGGAAAACCGAAAAAGGGCTATCCGGTGGAGGAACTGATCAGCGCCATTGAGTGTTTTCTTGGCTGGAACCGGACCAGAAACGCCGTGCTGGTGGGGGTGGGGAATCTGGGTTCGGCCTTGCTGGGCTACCAGGAATTAAAGCGCCACGGCCTGAATATTCTGGCTGCCTTTGACAAGAACCCGGAAAAAACCGGCGGCACGGTTCATGGGACTCCGGTGCTTTCGGTGGACGCTATGGAAACGGAGATACTCCGGCTCGGCGTTACTACGGCGATTCTCACCATTCCTTCTTCCTTTGCCCAGGAAATTGCCGACATCCTTATCAAGGCGGGGATCCGGGGGATATGGAATTTTACCAACGTAAAGCTGAAAGTCCCTGACGGCGTGATGGTTCAAAAGGAAGATATTTCCTCCGGTTACGCCATGTTCTGCATCATGCTTCATGACTGAGGCCCCCGGCCCGGCGCGCCGGAACGGTGAGCCCGGCGGCGCGCTGCCGGCGGATCAGCGTACGCTGGCTCAGGCGGAAATGCTGGCCAACCGCCTGCGGAAACGGTTCCGGCATCTGAAAAAATGGGCCCGGCGGACCGGAACGGATGTGTTCCGCCTCTACGACCGGGACATTCCCGAAATCCCCCTGGCGTTTAACTGGTACGGCGGCGCGCTGGCGGGGGCCCTCTACAAACGGCCCTATGAAAAAGACGAAGACGATGAACGCCGCTGGACAGAAGCCATGGCGGAGGCCGCCGCGGACGCTCTGGGGATAGGGCGCGATTCGGTGTTCATCAAAGTCCGGGAACATCAGCGGGGCGCGGCCCAGTACCGGCGGATGGATGACCTCGGCGCCCTCCGGGTCGTGAACGAAGGGGGGCTCCGGTTTCAGGTGAACCTTTCCGATTACCTGGATACGGGGCTGTTCCCCGACCGCCGCCGGCTCCGGGCGCTGGTGCGGGACAAAAGCGCGGGAAAGCGGGTGCTGAACCTTTTTTGCTACACCGCGTCTTTTTCGGTATACGCCGCCGCCGGGGGCGCGGCGGAAATCGACTCGGTGGATCTTTCCAATACCTACCTGGCCTGGAGCCGCAAGAATTTTACCCTGAACGGTTTTACCGGAGTACCGGTGGCCGCCGAGGCGCTCCTGGAAAGCCGCCGGCAGGGCGCTTTCCTGCCTCCTTTCCGGTTTATCCGGGCCGACGTTCTTTCCTTCCTGCCCGCCGCGGCAAAGGCCCGCCGCCAGTGGGACCTTATCATCCTGGATCCGCCGGCCTTTTCCAATTCAAAAAAAATGTCCGGCTTTCTGGACATTCAGCGGGATCACGGCGGCCTTGTCCGGGGGGCCCTCCGGCTGCTGGCCCCCGGCGGCAGGCTTTACTTCAGCGCCAACGCCCGCGGCTTCCGTCTGGACCCCGCGGAATTCGAAAAAACCGGAGCCCCCGGCCCCGTGATCAAAGACATTCAGGGCCTTTTAACGGATGAGGATTTCCGGGGGAAGAAAACGCCCGCCGCATATCTTTTTCGGCTGTAACGGAAAACTGTCCGGCGGGACAGCTGGAAGCGATGGAAGCTGCGGAAGCGCCGCGTGGGTTTTGGCGGCTTCCTACTCTTTGATGTTGTATTTTTTGCGGAACCGCTCGATACGGCCCGCGGTGTCTACCAGTTTCTGTTTACCCGTGAAGAAGGGGTGGCAGGCGGAACAAATTTCCACCTTAATATCCTTCACGGTGGAACGGGTTTCGATCACGTTCCCGCAGACGCAGGTGATTTTGGCCGCCTCGTATTTGGGGTGAATCTGCTCTTTCATTATGTATCATCCTCCGCGATATTCGTGTAAACCGGGCGCGCCAATTCCGGCGCTGCCGGTGTTCATGGATCTCAGGAACGCCGCGTTCCTTCAATCTGTCCCGGCGCTGCCGGTGTTCATGGATCTCAGGAACGCTTCATTATTCCGGGATTTTTTCATCCTGTCAATAAGAAGCTCGATGATCTCGATGTCGTCCATGGGATTGATGACCTTCCGCAGAACCCAGATCTTCTGGAGTTCTTCCTCGCTGAGGAGCAGTTCTTCCTTCCGGGTGCCGGACTTTTTGATGTTGATCGCCGGGAAGAGCCGCCGGTCGCTGATCCGCCGGTCCAGGTCGATTTCCAGATTCCCCGTACCCTTGAATTCTTCAAAGATAACCTCGTCCATGCGGCTGCCGGTTTCGATCAGGGCGGTGGAGATGATGGTCAGGCTTCCCCCTTCCTCAATATTCCGGGCGGCCCCGAAAAACCGCTTGGGCTTGTGGAGGGCGTTGGAGTCCACACCGCCTGAGAGAATCTTCCCCGAGGTGGGGACGGTCTGGTTATAGGCCCGGGCCAGGCGGGTGATGGAATCCAACAGTATGACCACGTCTTTTTTATGCTCCACGAGGCGTTTGGCCTTTTCCAGTACCATTTCGGTAACCTGGACGTGGCGGCTGGCCTGTTCGTCAAAGGTTGACGAAATCACCTCTGCCCGGACGGTCCGCTCCATGTCGGTAACTTCCTCGGGCCGCTCGTCGATGAGCAGCACGATAAGGTAGACCTCGGGGTGGTTTTTGGTGATGGCGTTGGCGATCTTCTGCATCATAATGGTTTTTCCCGTCCGGGGCGGGGCCACAATCAGGGCCCGCTGGCCCTTGCCGATGGGGCAGAAGAGGTTGATGATCCGCTCGGATATACCCTCGGTAACCGTTTCCAAATCCAGTTTCTGGTTCGGGTACAGGGGGGTCAGGTTGTCAAAGGGAATCCGGTTCTGGGCCACCGTGGGGTCGTCGTAGTTTACCGTTTCCACCCGGAGCATGGCGAAAAACCGTTCCTGCTCCTTGGGGCTGCGGATCTGGCCGTAGACCGTGTCCCCGGTTTTCAGGGCAAAGAGCCGGATCTGGCTGGGGCTGATGTAAATGTCGTCGGGGCCGGGAAGGTAGGAATTCTGGGGGCTCCGCAGAAAGCCGTAACTGTCGGGCAGAATTTCCAGGGAGCCGTAGGCGTAGATGATCCCCCCCCGCTCGGTGTGGGCCTTGAGGATCGAAAAGACGATTTCCTGTTTTTTAAGGGCCACCATATCGTCATGGGAAATGTTGTACGAGGTCGCCAGTTCCCGCAAATCGATCATGTTCAGGCGGATCAGCTCATTGATAGTGAGCCGGGGCTTGCCGTTGTCCTGATCCAGCCGGGGTTCGGGCCGGCCATAGATGTCCGGCATAGAGGGCAGACGGACCGGCAGTCCCTGGAGGGGCGCGGGAGTCTCTCCCGGCCCGGCAAGGGGAAGGCCCGGAGCAGGCGCCCCGGCGGAGTCCCCGCCGCTGTTTTCCCAGGCTGCAGGCCCCCGGTTCCCGTTATTCCCCGAAAACGGGCCTGATGGACCCGCGCCGTAGGGGGCCCCGCCGGAAGCGGCGCCCTGCCGGTTGTAGCGGCCCCGGCCCTCCGGCCTTGGGACGGCTCGTTTTGTCCGGGCCCGGACAACCACCGCCCGCCCGCCGTTTTTCTCGCCGCCCTCGTCGTCAAAGGCCGCATCCGCCTCTGAGGGGGAACCCTCCCAGTCGCCGGCGCCGTTTTCGTTTTCCCCGGCCCCGGCGCCTGAATCCGGGTTTACCGGATCAAAACTCAACATTTCATCGTTTTCCACGATCTTGGGCTTGCGGCCCCTCCGTACCATTGCCATTATTGAACCACCTATTGGATTACCATGTTTCCGGGTAGACAACCCGGAAAAAGATTGGATACATCAACATCAGCCTTTTTTTAAAATAAAACACACTTCTTGATTGTTTGTCTAGTGAGGTGTTCCAAAAACCAACGCCCTGGAACAGCCCCTCGTATAAAAGACAAGCCAAGCTGCGGCCCGGCGGGTTTTGAATCTGCTGCTCCGGGCCAACCCCGGTGCTTTAATACTAATGAACAAGGGGCTCCTTGTCAATACGTACGTATGGCGAAACCAGGCCCCCGGCAGCGGCGGGGCCGGGGTTTCTATGGGGGGAAAGAGCGAAGTGTGGAGCCGCCCGGCGGCACAGAGGCACTGCCCGGCGGGGCCGGAGAGGTTTTGTCCGCCCTATCCGTTGAGCTTGCTCCAAAAGCCAGCCGGTTTCGGAACAGCTCCGGTTATTTTTTAAAAACCCGGTAGATCAACAGCAGCAGCTTGTAATAACAATAGGGGAAGATACGGAAAAATTTCAGGGGGTTCCGCACACAGTAGCCCATCCACTCAAGGCCCCGGTCAAAAGTTTTCCGGGAAGGCCGTTTTTTCCGCTCCGCAAAGACCTCGAACAGATCGCTGCACCAGAGCCGCAGCCCCCCGCTGAGCCGGAGGTTGTTTTTTACGATCCACTGTTCCTGTCCGCCGACGCCCTTGCCCACCAGCAGCAGCGAGGGGGACGCCTTGCGGATCGCCTGGAGGATCGTGGCCTCTTCCTGCCGTTTGAAGGCCCCGATATAGCGGCCCACCACCCGCAGCCGGGGGAAGGTCTGACGGATGTTTTTTTCGGTTTTCTGGAGAACCCGGGGCTTACCACCCAGCAGGTACACGGAAAATTCCCGGCCCTCCAGGATCGTCAGCAGATTGACAACAAAATCAAAGGGCATATACCGGACGGCGGTTTTCCCCGTTAAAAAACGGACGCCCCCCACCAGGCTTTTTGAAATGGGGATCACCAGGCCCGCGTTAAGGACAAAGGAACGGTACTCCCCGCTCCGCCGGGCCCGCAGGAGGTCCCAGAGGGAAAGGAGGATAATATTTTGGCCCTTGCCGGCGGCCAGAAGCTCATACACCACTTCGGTAAGCCGGTCCTGGGGTACAATGTCAACCGGAACTTTTAATAAATTGACCCGCTCCCGCTGGAGGGGGGTGTTTTCGGCAGCCACGAACTACGCTCCAAAAGAATGGTCCGGACCGCCGCGGCCCCGTAGAGGGCGGCGGTCTCGGTTCGCAAAACGGTATCGCCAATGGTCAGCGGTTTGAAGTCCGCTTTCAAAAACCGGGATACCTCGCCGGGGGAAAAGCCCCCCTCGGGCCCTATGGCCAACACAACCAGTTCGGGCTCCATACCAAGATACCTGTGGAGGCTGGCCTGTTCAAGGGGGCTTTGATGAAAAAGGAGACCCAGGACATTCCGGCCCCCGCCCCGGAGTTCCTGCCAATATTCAAAAAGCCCTTCCGGGTCCAGGGGGGGCCTGACGGCGGTGGCAATGGGGGAGCCGCTTTGCTGGCGGGCTTCCCGGACAATCTTTTCCCAGCGCCGCAGCCGGTTCCCCGGCCCCCCGTCTTCGGGCCGGGGGATTGAATGTTCCGACACAAAGGGGACGATTTCCGCAAGGCCCCCCTCGGCGGCCTGCCGGACGATAAGGTCCATTTTGGCCCCCCGGGGCAGGGCCTGGAACAGGATGAGCGGCGGCAGCGGGGGGGACGCGGCCCCGGCGGGCGCTCCGGCGGCGGGAACGCAGGCCCCGGTGAGGACGCCGTTTTCAACCGCCAGAATCCGCACCAGGGTTTCGCCGCCGCCGGGGAGCCGGACGGGAAAGGTCTCGCCGGGGGCCAGACGCCGGACCCGGACCAGATAATGGTAGTCCTCCCCAACGAGCCGCACCGTACCGTCCACGCCGGGGCTCCGGCTTAAAATAAAGCGCTTCATGGGGCCGGTACAGCCGGGCGGCTATGAGGCCAGGGGCATATCCTCAACAGCCTCTTCCTGCAGGGCCTTGAGGGTTTTAGTGGTCTGCATCAGCGGGAGGTACTGCCCTTCCCGGAGTATTTTTACCGCCTCCTGGAGCTGGACATCGTATTCCAAATCGTAAACCGGGGCGATGGTGGCCCGGTTCTGTTCGTTTCTGATAAGCCGGCGGAGCAGGGGAATGTCAAGCTGATATTCCCTGGCCAGAACCCGGGCGTAAAGGTCGATATCCGCGGAACTTGCGCTGGGGCTGTTTTTAATAAACGAGGCGATTTTGTTCGATTTAATAAGCTCGCTGAGTTTTTCCGCATCCGCATCGGTGTATTCGGGGAACATGACCTCCCGGTCCGGCGGTATGCCGATCTTGTCAATGTTGACATCGCTGGGAGTGTAGTACCGGGCGGTAGTGATCCTGAAGCCCGATTTTTCCAGGGGATAGACCTGCTGAACCGATCCCTTGCCAAAAGACCTTTCCCCCACCAGATAGGCCCGGCCCCGGTCTTTCAGCGCCCCCGCCACAATTTCCGATGCCGAGGCGGAGCCCCGGTTAATAAGGATGATGACCGGAATTTCCGGGCCCACCATGACGGGGAGCCGGGTATTGAAGTCGTCGTTTTCCGAGGGGATCCGGGATTTGGTCCGCACCACCAGGCCGCCGTCAAGGAAAAGGCTGCTGATTTCCACCGCGGAATTGAGGAGCCCGCCGTAGTTGTTCCGAAGGTCCAGAATCAGGCTCGTGTAGTTTTGGGCCCGGAATGAATTAATGGCGTCCTGGGCCCTATCCACAGTCATGGGGGTAAAGGTAATGAGCTTGAGGTAGCCCGTATCGCCGATCATGGCGTATTTGGTAGTAGGAACTTCAATGATCGCCCGAACCAGGGTTACGGGAAATTCCAGTTTTTCTCCCCGGCGGATGAGGAGATTCACCCCGGTTCCCGGAACGCCCCTGAGTTTGGCCAGCACTTCATCCATGGTAAGGCCGTTGGTGGACGCTTCGTCAATGGCAATGATCTGATCGCCGGGATTTATCCCCGCCCGCCAGCCGGGGGTGTCTTCAATGGGGGCGGCTACTTCCACGTAGGTCATTTTACCGTCGGTCTGGAGCCCCCCGGCGGAAATATACAGGCCCACGCCGCCGAAATTTCCCCGGGTAGTGTCGTTCAGGTCGGTCATTTCCGATTCGGGGAGGAAGCTTGAATAGGGGTCTCCCAGGGCGCTGAACATACCCGACATGGCCCCTTCATAAATAGCCTGGGGGTCCACTTCGTCCACATAATGGCGCTGGATAAAATCAAAGACCTGCTGGATAACCACGGCGTAACGGCGGGCGTTCTGGGCCGTTCCGTTCTGCTCCTGAGCCAGGGTTGGCGGAACCGACGCCAGGGCGAATATGGCGCACAGCGCCGCGGTGGCGATCATCCAAAGCCAGGGAAGGGGCAATTTTTGGGGGGATTCAGGCGTATTCATAGTTACTCCATAATATCGGCAGTTGCGGCTGTTCCAAAACCCGCCCGGCTTGGGAATAACCTCAGTTTTACTGAATTTTAGCAAAAACCCAGAGGAAAAACAATACAACGCCGTCATGGACGCGCGGCGAACAAAAGCAGTCCGTGGAGGGCTATGCGGCAGGCATTGGGAGCGCAGGTCCGGCGTACACCAATGGCCGCTGCCTGTACCCATAACCGCCGGGCACGCCGGCAGGGATGCCGGATTGACAGCCCTTGACCCCCATCCCCTCTTGAACGTATTTTTAAGTATGGAAATTTACCGGCCCCTGCGGGCGGCCCTTTTTATATACGAGTGTATGCGGCTCGTTGTTTTGGTGCAGGTGTTCAGACTGGCCGGCCCCGGCGGCGGGGGAACCTTCCCCTGGCTGGTTTATGCGGCTCCCAACGCGCTGTTTCCCCTGATGACCCTTTTTTTATGGCGTTCCTTTTCCCGCTGCGGGGCCTATGCGCCCCTCTACACTGCGGGGAAATGCGTGGCCCTGGTTTCCACCGTCGCGTTTTGTATTTTCTCCCGGCAAAATATGTATACCGGTTTTTACCTGGGGCTCGCCGGCATTTTACTGGTTCTGGGGAGCCTCGTTTTTCTGCTGGCGGGGGATCTGTTTTCCGTGGCCGGAGGGATCGCGCTGTCGGGAAAAGTCCGGGAGCTTGAAGCCTCCGCCGGGACGCCGGCTGCCGGGGCCCTTCCGGCGGAAACAGCCGGAAGCGGCGGGGTTACGTGATGCGTATTGTTCCGGTGGCCAGCGGCAAGGGCGGCGTGGGAAAATCCCTGGTGGCGGCGAATCTGGGCGTGGCCTTCGCCCAGGCGGGACAGCGGGTGGTGCTGGCGGATCTGGATCTGGGGGCCTCGAACCTCCATCTGGTACTGGGCCATCAGTCCCCCCAGACGGGAATCGGCACCTTCCTCAACGATCTGAAATCGGACTTTAACCGGGTGATCGTCGATACGGATGTCCGGGGCCTCCGGTTCATTCCCGGCGACACGGAAATACCGGGCACCGCCAACCTCCGGGCTTCCCAGCTCAAGGCCCTGGTCCGGCGGCTCCTGGCCCTCAAAACCGAAACGGACATCCTCATTCTGGACCTGGGGGCGGGAACCCACCAGTCGATTCTGGACTTTTTTCTCCTTTCGGGCCAGGGTATTGTGGTCTCCGCCCCGGTGGTAACGGCGGTGCTGAACGCCTACGTGTTCCTGAAAAACACGGTCTTCCGGCTCATGTTTACGGTTTTTGGCAAGGGGACCGCGGCCCGCGCCTATCTGGAGCAGATTCGCAAGGAGGGGGCGGGGCCCCAGAAGCTATACATTCCCCGGATGCTGCCGGAGGTCAAAAAGATCGATCCCGCATCCTACGGCAAATTTATGGACCATATCGGGCGGCTCCACCCCCGGCTGATCATGAACATGGTGGATGAACCCAGGGACGCCGATGTGGCCATGAAGATCCGCCGTTCCTGCGAGGAATACCTGGATTTGAAAATCGAACACCTGGGGGTGATCTACCGGGACGCCATGCAGGATACGGCCCTCCAGTCCCGGCTGCCCATCACCCTGTATAAGCCCCAGTCGATCCTCTCCCAGGCGATTTACCGGATCGCCGACAAAATCCTCGACTCCGAGGAAGATCAGTTCACCCTGGATGACAAGGAGATTGACGAAAGTTTTCAGGAAGCGGGGCTGGAGGCGGAGATCGATTTTGACAGCAAAATGGAATACGTGGAGGATCTGCTCCACTCCGGGGCCCTGACCCAGGGGGATCTGGTTGAGACTGTAAAGTCCCAGCAGTTTGAAATTTCAAAACTGAAAAAAGAAAACAATTTTTTAAAGCTCAAACTTTCCAGTGCCATGTCCCAGGGTTTTACGCCCTAAAAACACGGGCTGCTCTTGCGCCGGCGCGTACGACCGTCTAAAGCCGGTCTACCGCTGTTTATGCGCTGCCGTTATTGCGCGCCGGGCGTGTGCTACCGCTATCCCAGAACAGCCTGCGGCTGCTCCCTCGCGCCGGGCGTGTGCTACCACTATCCCAGAACAGCCTGCGGCTGCTCTTGCGCGCCCCCTTCTCATGCCTCCCCGATTGGTGTATGATTTTCCCATGTTATTGGCTGTCAATTTTCCCGCCTGGCTCAAACCGGAGATAATCCCCGGCCTGCCCTTCCGGTGGTACGGGCTCATGTATATTTTTGCCTTTGGCGCCGCGTTTCTGCTCTACCGCCGCCAAATCCGGGAACGGAATTTTCCCATGACCAAGGATGAGCTTTCGGGGATGTTTACCTGGTGCATCCTGGGCCTCCTCCTGGGGGCCCGGATTTTCGCCACCATCGTTTACGAAACCGGCGATATTTACCGGCGGGAGCCCTGGCTGGTATTCTGGCCCTTCCGGGACGGACGCTTTACGGGCCTTATGGGGATGAGCTACCACGGCGGGGTCATCGGCGGGATACTGGGGATACTGATCTATTCGGCGGTAAAGCGGTTTGACTGGCGGGAGATCGGCGATATGTATGCGGCTAGCATCCCCCTGGGCTACACCTTTGGCCGGCTGGGGAACTTTATCAACGGCGAATTGTACGGGCGGGTTACCACAGGCCCCCTGGGGATAATCTTTCCCTATGCGCGGCCCCTGCCCGCCGGTGAAACCTGGGTTCGGGAGGCTGCGGAACAAACCGGCACACCCATCCCTTTCAGCGGCCTGGTGAACCTGCCCCGGCACCCCTCCCAGCTCTACGAAGCCTTTTTCGAGGGCATCGTCCTGTGGGCAATCATCTGGCTACTCCGCAACCGGAAACCCTTCAAGGGCTTTTTAATCAGCATCTATCTTGCCGGCTACGGCCTTTTCCGTTTTATGATCGAATATTTCCGGGAACCCGACGAAGACCTGGGCTACCGGATCGAATTGATCAAAAACGGGCTTTCCCCGGCCCTGGCCCACCCCCTCTTGAGTTTTTCCACCGGCCAGATTCTCTCCTTTGGCATGATCCTCCTGGGCATAGTCTGGCTGATTGTCGCCGCCCGGCTCCCGGACCGGGAAGCGGTGATCCGGTATCCCGAAAACACCGGGAGCCCCGGCAGGCCAAAACGGGACGCCAGACAGCGGTAACCGCCCCGGCTCCCCTATTCAGAATAACGATCTTTATGCCACGTACGGGACATCCACGCTGCCGCAGAACGAAAACGGCCTGAAAATCCGGCCAGGATTTCCGGCGGTTCCCTGCCGCCTTTGAAGCAAGCTCAGGTTTTTCGAACTTTCTTTTAAAAACATTTTGAATTTCGTATAGAACAATGGAAAATAATACGATATATTTACAGTAAGATTCTACCAGGAATTGAAAAATACCACGGTTCCTCAAAATTTACCGGTACTATGGATAAACATTCTTACAATTAGGGAGAAAGGCTGATGATCAAGGCGATGAAACGGTTTGTGGGTTTTTTACTGACGCTGGGCCTTTTGACCGCCTGTGAAAATACGCTGGTACAGGAGCTGCTCCGGGCCCCGGTGTATTTTTCCTCGCTGGAACTCCGGTACGGCATAGCGGGCGTAGGCAGCGGGGGCGGCATGATAGATCCGTTTTTTAACCCCAGGACCACCTCCTACACCGCCGTCATTCCCTTTGAAGCGGACACGATTACCCTCAGGGCCAGCGGCGAAACCGCCACGTACGCTCTAAAACATGGTGGACGGCGCCTGAACGATTCCGGCGTATTCGAGCTTTTCCCTGAGGAAATCGACACGGTCTTTACCTTTACGGTTACCGCCACCCGGAAATATATGTCCCCCACAGTGTACACCATCACGGTCCGCCGGGGAGAGACTGCCGCCCGGCTTGCCGGTTTAAGCCTTTTTACCACCAACTTTACCGCCGCCGACCCCGCCGCGTTTGAAGCCGTCAACTATCTGAATAATTTCTTTCCCCCAGGACTCGCCTACGGAATCAAGGTTCCCTATTATGCGACGAAGCTCAAATTTGAGGTAGCTCCCCTGCCCGGCGGCATGGTGGACTATAAAAAACTGGTGGACGGCGTGGAAACCGAAAACGGCGCCCTTTCCGGCACGGAAATCCTGCTGGACTTTTACCCCGAACTCTCCTGTCAGGTGAAATTGACCGCCCGCGGGCTGGGGGGCGGCATGGATGACGGCGAGTATGTCATCAATATAAGCCGGGACAGCGCAACGGCCTATCTTTCCCGGCTCAAGGTTCACGCGGGGGCGGCGGCGGCAGGAGATGACTGGCTGGGAAAGGTCCAGAGCTTTGTCCCCAGCGGCGGGATCTATCAGGCGACGGTTCCCTTTGACACCGCCGAAATAAGCCTTGACATCCTGGCCGCCGTGCCGGGCTCCACGCTGGCGTTTTCCCAGAGTTACGATTACGACTATAATCTTTCCACCGCCACCGTAACCAACGCGGGAACCTGGGCCCCTGTTGCCGCGGCAAGTCCTCCGGTTTTTCCCTTTGTCCCTGACCCGGACAAACGCGCCACGGCCCTGCGGATCACGGTCAGCCACAGTGGTATGGAAGACATGATCTACACGGCGCTGATCCGCCGGGAAGTTCCCTCCGCCTCCATCACGGGAATTTCCGTAAAGGACATGGCGGTTCCCGGCGTGGAGCTTTTTCCGGCAGGGTTCCTCCCCGGTACGCTGGCCCATCACCTGCAGCTTGCGGCCAATGTTGAAACGGTACGGGTCAGCGCCACGCCGGAAAGCGGCGGCGCGGTATCCTACCGCAGGGAGGACGGAAATGGAACATGGAGTTCCGGCGTTTCCGGCGCTCTGGAATTTGCCTTTATCGGGAGAATCACGGTGGAGATCAGGGTTACGACCCCCCTCAAGGCGGATCAGGTCTACCTGCTTACCCTGATGCGGATCGGGGTCAACGACATTGTGGTTCCGCTTGACACCCATGTGCCCGCCGGCTTCTCCTATCCGGGGGGAAAGGTCCGGGCCAACGCGCTGGTGGCCGGCGTTCCAACACCGGTAAGCAACGCCCTCCCCGGCGAGGTGATAACCCTGACGGTTCAGGCCAACACGGGATACAAGATAACGGGGATTGCCATTGCTCCCGTAGAAATTACGCTGGGTTCAAACTATACCGGCGACGGGATGCTGGAAAACCTGAAAGTACACCCCGATCCGGCAAGCTCTGCCGGTGATACCTACAAAGTCTGGAAATTCAAAATGCCCGACCGGCTGGTCAAGTTTGACATAACATACGAAGACATCGCGGCGGGAAAACCCGGCATCGCCTATGTAGCGGCGGTTTCCCAGGCGGACAAACCCTACCGCCGTCCCGGCGGCATCGGCCATTCCTGGGCGGACGCCTCTACGGATTTGCAGGACACCATTAACCGCTACTTCACAAACGGCGTAGACGCAACGGGGGGAACCAACTACGACGCCATCTGGATACTCAAGGGAACCTATACCCCCGAATCATGGGCGGAAGGGATCAGCGGCGACGGTCAGACCGGTTCCGTGATAAGCCCCAACGGCAGCAACTACGGAATCCAGACCGCCGGACGGGACGCCGAAGGGAAAAACAAATCTTTTGTGCTAAGGCCGGGGCTGAAAATTTACGGCGGTTTTGAAGGAACCGAAGGGCCGGCGCACAACCCGGAAACCCCCAGCCACAACGCCGGCAAAACGATCCTTTCCGGGGGCGGCAATTCCTGCCA
The DNA here is from genome assembly GCA_031266075.1 of Treponema sp. Lineage (GTDB taxonomy): Bacteria > Spirochaetota > Spirochaetia > Treponematales > Breznakiellaceae > JAISAN01. Next base: position 31,129 of record JAISBS010000091.1, on the reverse strand, counting down.
CACGGTACTGGCCGTAAACATTCCCGCAAGTCCGGGAACCCTGCTTCACAGCCTGACTATCGCCAACGGGCAGGGCTCTTCATCGTTTACGGGTTCCATCACCACCGGTGGGGCGGTTATTTACCAGCGTTCCGGCGCGGGGGTCTACAACCACAACGCCAGCCCCTCCTTTACCAACGTGATCATCGAAAACAACCGGGCGGCAACCTACGGCGGCCAGATGAACTCCGCGTATGCCACTGACACCGCGGCCTACGGCGCGGGGATCTACAATATCGCCACCGGCGGGGGTGTTACCGCCGTATGTAATCCCGTACTCACCAATGTTACCATTCGGAACAATACCGTGGTGGGGTACGGGGGCGGCATGGCCAATCTCGCGTACACACCGGGGACGGGCAACAAATGCGAGCCGGTCCTGAATAACGTAACTATCCAAAACAACAGCTCTTCCGGGGGCCGGGGGGGGGGGCATATACAGCTATGCCAATAGCGCGAATACCGACAACGTCCTCTGCGCCCCGCGGATCACCAACAGCCTCATAAAAGAAAACTCCGCCAATTACGGCGGCGGCGTCAGCAACTATTCAAACGCCCGGCCTGTTTTTAGCCGGGTCCGGATAACAAACAACGTGGCGGGTTCAGGCGGCGGCGTCTACGATGAAAGCTGCTGGTCTCGGTATATTGATGTAGCCATTGACGGCAACACCGGGACCAGCAGCGGCGGCGGCATTTATAACAGCTATTCCTATACAACGATGACCTATGTAACCATAGAGGGAAACCGGGCAGGCCCCGGCGGCTGGGGAGCGGGAGCGGGAATCTATACGCTGCAGAGCCGGCTCATTATGACGAACGCCCTCATTACCGGCAACACGGCTGTCGCCGCGGGCGGGGGCATTTTCCTGCGGTGTGATTCATCGAACCCTAATGTCGCCGGAATTTTAATTCTTACCAACGGAAAAATCACCGGGAACCAGGGCAGCCATGGAGGCGGTCTTAACAATTACTTTATGGCGGAAACATCCACCTCACACCAGGGCTATGTCTGCGCCGTGTTTACCAATGTGCTGGTGGCGGATAACACGGCCGTCGACGGTTCCGGCAGGGGCGGCGGCATCGCCATTCAATTTGCGAGCGTGGACGGTTCGGTGAAAGGGCGTTTTACCAATGTTACCGTAGCCGGTAACGAGAGCCGGAATACCAGCGCGGACTGGGGGGGCGGCGGCGTCAACACGTATAACCCCAATCCCGGCACTCCCGGTTCCACTGCCAGCGTCAACCTGGCCGCTCACTATGACATCAGGTTCACCAACAGCGTCATCTGGGGCAATACAGATACGGCAGCGGGAACCGCCAGCGACAATATCCGGGATCCCTTCGCCTCGGGCGGATATACCGGCATTATTACCTACATCAGAAGTCTGGCCCAGGGGAAAACGGACGAGGAACTGAACGGTTCAGGCTCCGGCGGTTCACCGGGTTCAGACAACCTGGATTCCGGCAGCTACAGCATTACGCATCCCTATCTTACGGGAACTCCGCTGCTCAACGCGGGCGACAACGCCAAATATCCGCCCACCACATCGGCCTCCGCCGCGGCGGCCTTTCTCCTTAACGGTCTGACAGGAACATGGATGACTAACGTAACGAACCTGCTCAGCCGGAATCTGGCTGACGCCGCCGCCGCGGATGCGAACGACACAAGCCATGCCATCGACTATTTCCTCAAGTCCGACGTACGGTCCGCCGTGGGCGCGCGGTACGTGTACACAAATGCCGGGACTACTCCCGATACTCCCGATCCCGGCTTATATACCGGGCGCATTAAAAACACCACCATTGATCTGGGGGCCTACGAAGAATGAATCATCTCCACCACCGGGAAAAACCCCGGCCCGCCGCGGCGCTTTTTGCCTGCGCCGCGACCCTCGCCCTGCTGCTGGGCCACGCCGTCCCTGCGGGGGCTCAGGAACAGGACTGGCAGATCCACCCCTACGCGCTGGGCGGCGGCATCGAAATGAACATGGCCGCCCGGGAAGGCTGGGCCCATGGTTTTTCCGTAACCCTGGACCGCCATGTGCTGAACCGCCATATTGCCGCAGGCGTTCGGGGGGCCATGGGCTCCGATTTTGCGGCGGTTTCCACCGTCGACGCGGGCCTCTACTTCCGCCTGTACCCCTGGAAACTGGGGCTCGGCGGGGCCTTTACCCAACTGGAAGCGGGGCTCTCCGTGTATCAGGAGGAAGGGCGGCAGACCTACACCGCCCTCATGGATTTCGCCGCCGGTTTCCGGTACTTTTTTTTGGGCGGCTTTTACGCGGAAGCCGCCGTCCGTCTGGGCCACCCCTTTATCTGGGGCGTCGGTTTCACCGCGGGCCACCGTTTCAGTTTTTAATCAGCAAGGCAGGATAAATGAATATACGAACCATCAGGTCGCTGTGCTGCGCCGCCCTTTTGACATCAGGAACCGTCATTGTCGCCGCCGGGGAACCGGAAACTCCCCCCGAGGGGGTGCTGCGCGCCACCCTTGGGGCCTCGTACGGAAACGGCAGCCACAGCTGGAATTCCCCCCTTCCGGGGCCCCAAAGTCTCACGTATTTCGGTCTGGGGGCGGCCCTTGAATACGGCGTTACCCCCTGGGCCGCTATCTGTGCCGAATGGCTCCCCGGCGTTTTCCCCTACGGTGAAACAGAGGATGGGAAAACCGGTCTTTTTGCGGACCCGCTGCTGGGGATCAAACTGCGGTTCATCGGGGAAAAAGCCCCGGCGTCATCGGAAAAGACGGCCCTTTCCGCCGCGCTGGCCCTCAAGGTGTCCATGCCTTCGGGGAACGGCTCCGCGCTGGAACCCGGTTCCCATCTTTGGGGGCTGGGGTTCAGGCTCTACTACGGTTACCGGTTTCATCCCCTTTTTTTGCTGAATGTGTCTGCGGAACTGGTATACAGCCCCGAACAGAAGTCGAGCAACCCCGCCTTTGACCGGCAGATGGTGAACCATCCGCTGGACGCCGTTTTTGAACTGGAACCCCGGTTCAGTTATCCTCTGCCCGGCGGAACGGCGCTTCGCTTCGGCCTCCCCCTGACCGGTGAATTTTCCCCCGAATCCACGATCTACGGCGCCGGCCTGAATGACCTCCGCTACTGCTTTAGCATTGGCCCCGCCTTCACCGCCGCCTTTCCGTTCATGAAATTTCCCTTTGAAATTACGGTGCAGTACCGCCCGTCCCTCGCCGGACGGAACCGGCCCGCCCTTCACGAAGTGCGGCTTCTGGGGAAAGTTGATTTCCGGCTGCGGAGGGGAACCAGGCCCGCGGAAGTTTACGTCGATCCTCAAACAGCCCCGTGATATTTAAACGGGAAGCCCCGGAAACCCCGGCTGGGCTTCCGGGGCTTCCGGGGTACGAAAACGACAGCTAAAGCCGCTTCCAAAAACTGAAAGTTTTTAGAGCTTCCCTAAATCATCGTTTTAAAATATTTGTAAAAATCTTTTTCAATGGTCTGCATATCCGGCATGGGGAAGAACAGGTTTTTCCCCTGGGAGGCGAACATGAAACCGTGACGGATCATCCGGGCGGGGATCCGGTCAAAGGGGCAGTCCAGCGACAGACCCTTCTGGCTTTTTCCGGCGGTCCGCTGAATCTCGTCGATGGCGTCCCGAAGCTTGGAAGGATGAATACCCGCAATGGGGGACTGCATCAGGGGGTTGGACGAAAATTCTTCCAGAAATTCGTCGATGTCAAATTCAAGCTGGGTATACAGCAGTTTCGGCGCTCCCTTGCCGTTCGCCGGATCGGTAAAATAGCTGCCAAATTCCACAAAGTTGCTTTTGGAAAGCACCAGCATCCGGACGGGGTTTATTTCCGCATAGATCCGCAGCACATTGCGGGAAGGGGCCTCCTTGTAGGGCGCGGAATTGATTCGCATGACGTACCCGGCGGAACTTGAAAGGTACAGGGAACGGATCGCGGAAAAATCAACGTTTTCCAGAATCCGGTAAGAAGCGATAAACCGGGTGGATTTGGGGCGGCCATCCTCGTGGGGAACCAGCGCCTTCATCCCCGTTTCAATATCGAAAAAACTGTTCCGAAAATCCGGATCAAGCTCGGCAAACACCAGCCGTCCCTGATAATCCCGGGAAGAACCCACGGTGTAATGCCGGGCAAACTGTTCCGGGTCCAGCTGGGAACCCACCAGCGCCGGATTGGGATAGCAGATCATGTAGAGATAATTGGTATACGGCATTTTTACCCCCAGAAATTTTTCAGCATGGGCGCGATTACCAGCGAGATAACCGCCATCAGCTTGATCAGGATGTTCAGGGCCGGGCCCGCGGTGTCTTTAAAGGGGTCGCCCACGGTGTCGCCCACTACGGCGGCTTTGTGGGCGTCGGAGCCCCGGCCACCGGACGCGCCGCCTTCGATCGTCTTTTTGGCGTTGTCCCAGGCCCCGCCGGAATTGGCCATGAAGGTCGCCATGATGACGCCGGAGACCGTAACGCCCACCAGCAGCCCGGCGAGCATTTCCACTCCGCCGATAAAGCCTACCAGCGGGGGAGCCGCAATGGCGATAATGCCGGGGAGCAGCATTTCCCGCAGAGCCGCAGAGGTGGATATGCCGATGCAGCGTTTGTAATCCGGTTCTTCGGTGTTCTGCAAAATGCCGGGTTTTTCCCGGAACTGGCGGCGCACTTCCTCGATCATGGCGAAGGCTGCCCTGCCGATGGCGGTCATGGAAAGGGAGGAAAAGAGGAAGGGGATCACCGCGCCCAAAAACAGTCCCGACAAGACGGGCACCGAGGTCAGATCGATGATCTGGAGCCCTGCCTGTTCCCGGAACGCGGTAAAGAGGATGATCGCCGTCAGGGCCGCGGAACCGATGGCAAAGCCCTTGCCGATGGCGGCGGTAGTGTTGCCCACCGCGTCAAGCTTGTCGGTGATTTCCCGGACTTCGTGGGGGAATTCGGCCATAACCGCAAGGCCCCCGGCGTTGTCCGCAATGGGCCCGTACGCATCCACCGCAAGCTGGATGCCCAGCGTAATGAGCATCCCCAGCGCCCCGATCCCGATGCCGTAGAAGCCCGCCAGCGCGTAGCTCCCCATAATGGCGCCCACAACCAGAAGAACCGCGGGGAAACAGGACATCATCCCCATGCCCAGCCCGGTGATGATATTAGTGGCCGCCCCGGTTTCCGAGGAATGGACGATGGCCTTTACGGGCCGGGTGCCGGTTCCGGTGAAAAATTCCGTCAAAATGCCGATCAAGGAACCGGCCAGGATACCCACGATGACCGCTAAAAATATCCGCTCCGCGCCGACTCCCGCCGCCGTGGTTTCGGTTCCCAAAAAGAACCGGATCAAAGGGTAGGCCAGCGCCGCGGCAATAACGGCGGCCCCGATGGAGCCGGTGTTCAGGGCCTTCTGGGGGGAGCGTCCCTCCCGGACCCGCACAAAGAATATGCCGATAATCGACGCCACTATCCCCACCACACAGAGGAGCAGGGGCAGCCACGCCAGTTTCACGCGGAACAGGTCCCCGTTTACCACCGAGGCCGCCGGAACGACGGAGAGCCCCAGTATCATGCTGCCGACGATGGAACCCGCATAGGATTCAAACAGGTCGGCCCCCATACCCGCTACGTCGCCCACATTGTCGCCCACGCTGTCGGCGATGACTGCGGGGTTCCGGGCGTCGTCTTCCGGGATACCCGCTTCGACCTTGCCCACCAGATCCGCCCCCACATCGGCGGCCTTGGTAAAGATACCGCCGCCCACACGGGCGAACAGGGCGACACTGGAAGCCCCCAGCGAGAAGCCCGACAAAATGGGAAACACTTTCTCCGCCAGCGCCCCCACCGTGCCGCCGAAGGCCTGGAGGGACCCCAGCAGAACCAGGAAGATCCCCAAAAGGGCCAGTCCCACCACGCTCATGCCCATGACCGAGCCGCCGGCAAAGGCAAGCCGCAGGGCGGGGTTGATCCCCCGGGTGGCGGCCTCGGTAGTCCGGGAGTTCGCCGCGGTGGCGACCAGCATCCCGGCAAACCCGGCCAGGCCGGAACACAGGGCCCCCAGGAGGAAGGCGATGCTCTGGAATTGAACCGCCCCCTTCTGGCCGATAAAGAGGAACGCCGCCACCGCAAGCATAAAGGGCAGGAGGACCGAATATTCCTTTTTCAGGAAGGCCATGGCCCCATCGGCGACAAAACCGGCAATTTTCTTCAAGCCGCTGTTTTCAACAGGCTGCTTGAGAATCCAACGCGACCGCAGTACGGCGTACAAAAGCGCCAAAAGGCTGCCGCACAGGGTGATAATTAAAAGAATTTGGAATATTTGTGGCATAATTCCGTATTGTACCATGCCCTGCGCCGGTCATCAAGTAATTTTTTCCGGGCCATGGAAACAGCGGCTTTTTTTTGCTACGCTTTGTATATGCGTATTATAAAACAATTAGGGCTGATTCTGGCTTTTGGCTTTGCGGGCGAAGCGCTGGCATGGTTGATCCCCGCCGGTATACCCGCCAGTGTGCTGGGGCTCTTTCTCATGCTCCTGTTTCTGGGCATCCGGGCCCTTAAACCGGAACATCTGGGGGCCACGGCGGATTATTTGAGCGCCAATATGGGCTTTTTTTTCCTCCCCGCGGTGGCTTCGGTGCTGGAGAACTACGATGTCATTAAAGGGGTGGTCTTCCAGCTTTTGGCAATCTGCATCATCTGTACCTTTTTCACCTTTGCCCTGACCTACGGGACGGTACGGCTTTTTCAAATTTTGCTGAAAAAAAGGAGTTGAACATGGATTATCTGCTGTCCCTGCCCGTCTGCGGCATCCTTATCAGCATTGCCTGTTACGCCATCGGCGTTAAAGTACGGAAACTGCTGCCTTCCCCCCTGACCAACCCGCTGGTGATAGCCAACGCCCTGGTCATCCTCGTTATCGCCCTGACCCCCCTGACGCTGGAACAGTACATGGTGGGGGGGAATATGATTACCATGTTTATCGTGCCGGTTACGGTGATTCTGGCCCTGCGGATCTACCGGCAGCGGGCACTTTTCAGGGCCAACGCCCTTCCCATTCTGGCGGGCTGCGTGGTTGGTTCCGCGGCGTCGGTGTTCAGCGTGCTGTGGCTGTGCCGGGTTTTTTCCATTGATAAGGCCATTACCGTGTCCATGCTCCCCAAATCGGTTACCACCGCCATTGCGCTGGAACTGGCCCAAAAAAACGGCGGTATTCAGGGAATCGCCGCCACGGCGGTGATTATTACCGGGGTGTTCAGCGCCGCCTTTTCCCCGTTTTTTGTGAAGCTCTTCCGGCTGAAAGACCCGGTGGCCGCGGGGGTCGCCTTTGGCGCTTCGGGCCACGCCATTGGAACCGCTTCGGCGCTGGAACTGGGGGAAACCCAGGGGGCCATGGCGGGCGTCTCTATCAGCCTGATGGGGATAATCACGAGCCTTATCTTTATCCTGTTGTTTGCGGGACCATGGTGAAGGCCCGCATCCGGCCCCATTGTTTTGGGGGGGCCATCCGGGTTCCCGCCTCCAAGTCCCATTGCATCCGGCGGCTTTTGATCGCCGCGCTGGCGGAGGGGGTCTCGGAAATCGATTATCCGCTGGATTCCCTGGACGCCCGCTCCTGTCTGGCGGTCTGCCGGGGGCTGGGGGCCGAAATCGAGGAGCGCCGGGCTGCGGATCCCCGGAGTCCCAATCCGGCGGACGAAGGGGGTGAACGGCTGGTTCAGTGGCGGGTCCGGGGAACCGGCGGCAGGCCGGGGCGGCGGGCGGCGGGCGGGCCGGAAGCCGCCGGCCCCCCGCGGCTGGACGTGGGCAATTCGGGGACCACCCTGTACCTGGCCCTGGCCGCCGCGGCCCTGGGGGAAACCCCGGTTGAATTTACCGGGGACGCGCAGATTCAGCGCCGCAGCGCCGCCCCCCTGCTGGCGGCCCTCTCCGGCCTGGGGATCCGGGCGGAATCCCTGAACCACAGCGGCTGCGCCCCCATCCTGATTCAGGGGCCCTGGCGCGGAGGCCGGGTCGTTTTGCCCTGCCCCACGAGCCAGTATCTTTCGGCCCTGCTGCTGGCCGCCCCGCTGGCCCCGCAGGGGGTTATTACCGAAATTGACGTGCCCCTGCTTAACGAGCGGCCCTACATTGAAATGACCCTGTCCTACCTCAGGGCTCAGCATATCCCCCACGAGGCGGCGGCGGATTTTTCCCGTTTCGTGATCCCCGGCGGCGCGATCTGGCGGCCCCTTTCCGGCCCGGCGCCGGGGGATTTTTCCTCCGCCGCCTTTCCCGCCTGCGCCGCCGTGGTCAGCGGCGGGGCCGTAAGGCTCCCCGGACTCGACCCCGGCGATACCCAGGGGGACAAATTCTTTTTTGAGATGCTGGCCCGGATGGGATGCGAAGTCCGCCGGGAACAGCAGGCTCCGGCGGATCCCGGCGCGGGAGCGGCCCTGGCAGGGCCTGCCGGGGGCCCGCCGGAATGGGCCCTTTCGGTGTCCCTGAAGGGGCCGCTCAGGGGCGGCGAATTTGATCTCAACGCCGCCCCGGATCTGCTCCCCGCCGCCGCGGTTTTGGGGGCCTATGCGACAGGGGATACGGCGCTGGTGAATGTGGCCCACGCCCGGATCAAGGAAACCGACCGGATTGCGGTGATGGCGGCGGAACTGGCCAAACTGGGGGTCCGCTGTACCGAACGGCCCGACGGCCTCGTGATCCACGGCGGGGCGGGGCTTGCCGGGGGCCGGGTAGACGGCCATGGGGATCACCGGATCGTCATGGCCCTGGCCGCCGGGGCCTGCGGGGCTTCGGGCCCGGTGGAAATAACAGGCGCCGAACACGCCGCCGTTACCTACCCCGGCTTCCTGGAACTCCTGGACGCGGAGAGGGATTGAACCATGCGTATCGTGATAATCGGCGCGGGGCTGGTGGGAACCCAGTTGGCCAAGTATCTGATTCAGGAAAAACACGATGTTTCCCTGATCGAGTCCAATGAGGAACGGGCCCGGCACGCCTCCAACCGCCTTGACTGCATGGTGATCCACGACGAGGGGAACAGCCTCCACGCGCTGGAGGAAGCGGGAATCGCAAAGGCCGAAGCCCTGGTCTGCGTTACCGATTCGGACGAACTGAACATGATCATCTGCGGCCTGGCGGCTTCCCGGTATCCGGGGCTGTTGAAGATCGCACGGGTGCGGAACGATGACTATGTGCGTTTGAGCCGTCAAGTGGAGGCCCCGGTCAAAACCGAAGGCCCGGAAAACGGCCCGGAGCCGGACAGCCGGGAATCCGGAATTTTGGGAATCGATCATTTCATCCACCCCGACGTGGAAGCCTCCCGGTCAATCATCAACGCCATTGAACGGGGGGCCCTGGGAGACATTCTTTCGTTTGCCAATACCCCCTATGAACTGGGGGCCATTGACATTGATCCGGGAAGCGCCTTTGACGGCATGGCCCTTAAAGACTATCACCGGAAGGTGCAGGAGGAGGGCCTCGTTACCCTGCTTGAACGGAAAGGAGAACTGCTGCTTCCTTCGGGCTCCACGATTCTTGGCCGGGGCGACCGGATCCATGTTTTGGCCAGAGGGGAAAATCTGCAGCAGGTTTTTAAATTCGCCGGAAGCGACGAAAAACCGATCCGCAAGATCGGCATTGTAGGGGGCGGCAAGGTGGGGGCCCTGGTCGCCGAAGGGCTCCTTTCTCCCCGGGGGGAAAAAAACAGGCGGAACTTTTTCTTTCCCCTGCTGAAAACCCTGATTCCCCGGAGCAGCCGCCGGATCACCATTGTTGAACAGGACTACCGGCTTTGCAAGGAACTGGCGGCCCGGTTCCCCGATGCCCTGATCATGAATGAGGATATTTCCGACGAAAGTTTTGTCAACGAGGAACAGATCGGCGGCCTCGATCTCCTCGTTGCCACTACCAACAATCAGGAGCTGAACATTATCACCGCCGTATACCTCAAGTCCCGGGGCGTTGCCCGGACTATCGCCATAGTTACCGGTTCCGGCTATGCGGCCATGGCCCGCCGGCTCGGGGTTGATGTGGTGATCCCCATGCAATCGGTGGTAGTGGATTCGATCCTCGCCCACCTCATGGGCGGCGGAATCAAGGGGCTGCACCGGATAGGGGACGGCAGTGTGGACATTATCGAAATCGAGATGCGCGGCGGCGCTCCGGCGCTTGATACACCCCTGACCGAATTCAAACTTTCCTCCGGCGGGCTCGTGATGCTGGTGAACCGGGGGGACGCTTCTTTTATCCCCAGAGGGGATTATGTGTTCCGGCAGGGAGATCATATTATCCTGATTGCCCGGACCGGAAGCGAAGCGGAAATCGAAAAACTTTTCGGCCCAGGCGCATGAAGCGGGGCGCGATTTCCAGAGCTCCCGTTTTTCTTCCGGGGATTGCGGCGTTTTTTACCCGGAAAAGCTCCCGCCGCTTCAGCCCCCGGGACGGCTTTTTGCTGGTTTTCCCCGCCTGGGTTTTTGCCTGCCTGCTGGGGGCCGTTCCCTTTTATTTTTCCGGGGCCGCGCCGTCCCTGACCGACGCGGTCTTTGAAAGCGTCTCCGGCTTTACTGCCACCGGAGCCACTATTTTCGCCGATGTGGAAAGCCTGCCCCGGCCCCTGCTTTTCTGGCGGGCCATGACCCAGTGGCTGGGGGGCATGGGCATCGTGGCCCTCGGCGCAGCCCTCCTTCCCCTGCCGGGGGCCGGGGGTTTCCCGGTAAACGCCGGCACCCTTTTCCAGGCGGAAGGCCCCGGCCCGGAAAAATACCGAATCAGGCTCAGGATCACCGGCCCGGCAAAGCGGCTCTGGGCCCTGTACCTCGCCCTGACGCTCCTCCAGACCCTGCTGCTGGCCGCCGGGGGCATGAACTGGTTTGACGCGGCGGTTCACGCCTTTTCCACCCTGTCCACCGGGGGCTTTAGTTCCCGGAACGCCGGAATCGCTGCCTTCAATTCCCCCTGGGCCGAATGGGTCTGCTCGGCGTTTATGCTGCTGGCGGGGTTCAACTTTGGCCTCCTTTTCCGGCTCCTCCGGGGAAAGTTCCGGGAGCTTGTCTCCAACAGCGAAGCCAGAGCCTATGGGGGCATTGCGCTGGTTTCGGCACTCCTCATCGCCGCGGCGATCCTTCCCCTAAGCCCCGTTCCGGGAACGGCGATCCGTCACGCCTTTTTTCAAAGCGCCTCGATCCTGAGTACCACCGGCTTTTCCGCCGCGGATTACCATGTGTGGCCGCCCCTGGCCCAGGGCGCGCTTTTTTTCCTTATGTTTACCGGCGGCTGCTCCGGTTCCGCCGCCGGGGGGATCAAGGTGATCCGCCACGTCGTGCTGGCAAAACAACTGGGCAACGAAATGAAAAAAATTATCTACCCCAGGGGAGTTTTCAATATTCAGATGAACGGCGGGCCCGGAAAAAAAGAAGCGATCTACGGGGTGGCGGGTTTTGTGTTCCTCTATTTTGTGTGCCTCTTCGCCGCCGCCCTGTTGGTCAGCGCCGCGGGGCTGGATATTTTTTCCTCCCTGAACGCCGCCCTGCTCTGCCTGGGGAATATCGGCCTGGGCCTGGGGAACTTCGGCCCCTTCTCCGGTTTTGCCGGGTTCCCGGCCTATGTCAAATGGGGCCTGGCCTTCACCATGATCCTGGGGCGGCTTGAACTGTGGGCCGCGGTTGTTTTTTTCTCCAAGGACTATTGGCGGCGCTGAGGGGCGGAAGCTTCAAACCGAAGGTTTGCGGTTTTCGAACAGGGGAACCTTTGGAAACCCCGGTTGGGTTTCCAAAGGTTCCCACACGTCTATTTCCTCCGGGGTTCCGGTTTTGACAATCCGGCCCTGCTCCATTACCGCAATGCGGCTGCAAAGGTAATACACCGCGTCGATATTGTGGGAGATGAACAGCAGGGCCATCCCCAGGGTTTCGTGGAGTTCCCGGAAGAGGTTGAGTATCTGGGCTCCCACGGAAACATCCAGCGCGCTGACCGCCTCGTCGGCGATGATGAGTTTTGGCTTCAGCATCAGGGCCCGGCCAATGCAGACCCGCTGTTTCTGGCCGCTGGACAGTTCGCCGGGACGCCGGGTTTTATAGGACGAATTAAGCCCCACCAGTTCCAGCATTTCGTCCACCTGTCTTATCCGCTCCCCGGCGGAACCAATCCGGTGTATGGCCAGCGGTTCCTCCATGATCCAGCCTATGCGCCTGACCGGGTTAAGGGAGGCGGCGGGGTCCTGAAAAACCGCCTGCACCTTGCGGGCCATAGCCCGCCGGGCCGCGCCGGACCGGAAGGGCCCGCGGAGCCGGGAGTTTTGCCCGCCGCCCCGGGCCAGACCGTCGATAAAAATTTCCCCTTCGTACGGAATGAGCCCCAGAATACACCGTCCCAGAGTAGTTTTGCCGCAGCCCGACAGCCCCAACAGGCCGAAAATTTCCCCCTCCCGGATTTCCAGATTGATCGAATCCAGCACGGGCTTGATGTTTATTTTGCCGAAGAGTCCGTGACTGCGGCTGGTATAGGAGGCGCTGAGTCTCTGCGTCCTGAGGATGAATGTCTCGTTTTCTGATGGCGGAGCGCCTGTTTTTATGAGCCTATCTGTCATGCTGGTCATAGTATACCAAAAGCGGCCTTCCCGGAGAAACAGGCCGGCTCGCCGCTGGGCACATACCGGGTGATCCGCCGCCGGCTGCCGGGAAAAGGCCCCGGCGGGGTTACGAATTTTCTACACAAGGGAACTTCTGGAAACCCAACCGGGGTTTTCAGAGGTTCACGCAATACACCCAATGCCCCCCGCCCAGGTTGAGCGGCTCCGGGAAGGCGGCGGCGCAGCGGGATTCGGCGGCGGGACAGCGGGGGGCGAAGGGGCAGCCCCGGCGGGGCTCTTCGATGGGCGGCACCCGTCCGGGGATCTGGGCCAGGGGCTTTCCTTTCCGGTCCCGCCGGGGGATGGCCTCCATGAGGGATTGGGTGTAGGGGTGGGCAGGGCGGCTGAACACGTCGCCGGTGTTTCCGGTTTCCACGATTTTTCCCGCGTACATTACCAGGGTCCGGCGGCAGATACGGCTTACTAGACCCAGATCGTGGGAGACAAAGAGAACGGCGGCGCCGAAGTCCCGGTTGATCTTTTGCAGCAGTTCCAGTATCCGGGACTGGGACGCCGTGTCCAGGGCGGTGGCAGGCTCGTCGGCCAGGAGCAGGGTGGGACGGGAGATGGCGGCAATGGCGATCATCACCCGCTGGCACATACCGCCGGAAAGTTCGTGGGGCCAGGCCCTGTAAAGGTTTTCCGGTTCGGGAAGGCCCAGGCGTTCCATGATGTCCAGGACTTCGGCCCGGCGTTTTTTTTTGTCCCCCAGGCCGTGGAGTTCCAGAACTTCGGCGATCTGCCTGCCCACCCGGTGCAGGGGGTTGAGGGAGGCGGCGGGTTCCTGAAAGATAAACGAAATTTCCCCGCCCCGGAGACGGCTTAATTCCTTTTGGGACAGGGCGGCAAGATCGCGGCCCCGGAAAAGGACGGTTCCCCCCAGCCGTTCAATTCCCGGCGCCAGCAGCGCGGGGATGGAAAGACAGGTAAGGCTTTTGCCGCAGCCCGATTCCCCCACGAGCCCCAGGATTTCCCCCTCCTCAATAAAAAAGCTGATGTCATCCACCGCGGCAAAGGTTTCTTTTCCCCGCCGGACGCCGATGGACAGATGCCGCACTTCCAGCAGGGGCCTTGTGGTTTCCATGATTGCCCTGACCTTTAGCAGTACCGGCGGCGGATTCCTTCGCCGAGAATGTGGAAGGCCAGAACCGCCAGCATGATCATCATCCCCGGAGCGAGGGCGCACCAGGGAGCGTTAAAGAGAAAAATCTGGGACTCGGCGAGCATCCGGCCCCAACTGGGGATAGGGGGCTGGATTCCCAGCCCCAGGTAGCTCATGGCGGCTTCCGCGAGGATCGCGTTGGACAGGCCCAGGGCCCCGGCGGAAAGCAGGGAAGGAGTCAGGTTCGGCAGGATGTGGGAAAAGAGAATCCGGCAGGGGGAGGCCCCCAGAATTTCCGCGGTCAGGACAAAATCCCGCCGCCGGTATTGCAAGGCGCCGCTCCGGGTGATTCGGACAAAGCCGGGGATAAACAGCACCAGCAGGGCGGCCACCAGCGCGGGCCCGCTGCTGCCGAAAAGGGCCGTCATCATCAGGGCCAGAAGGATCCCCGGAAAAGAACTCAAGGCGTCCATGAGCCGCATGGTTATTTCGTCCCAGATGCCCCCGGCGTAGCCCGATGCAAGTCCCAGCACGGATCCGGCGAACGCGCTCCCCGCCACGGTGAGGATTGCCACGAGCAGGGTATACTTGCCCCCGGCCATGATCCGGGAGAAGAGGTCCCGGCCAAAGTTGTCGGTTCCCAAAAGGTGCTGTCCCTGGGGGGGCAAAAACCGCCGCCCGCTTTCTATTTCGTTGATCCCGTAGGGCAGGTAAAAAATCCCCACCACGCTCATCCCCGCAATCAACAGGCAGAGCAGCGCCCCGGCCTTTAATTCCGGATTCCCGTTACGCACTCACTTCTACCTTCTCGCCAATCCTGATTCTCGGATCAATAACCTGAATGGCGATGTCCACCAGCGTATTGGCGAGGATCACGACAAAGGCGATGTATACCACCAGGGTCTGGATCATGGGGTAGTCCCGGGAACTGATGGAGGCGATAAGGAGCCGTCCGAGGCCGGGGATAGTGAAGACCTGTTCGATGATGATGCTGCCGGAAAAAATGTCGCCCACGATCATGCCCAAAAGGGTCAGGGCCGGGAGAAGGCCGTTTTTCAGCGCATGGCGGTAGAGAACCTGCCGGGGAGAAGCGCCTTTGCTGCGGGCGGTGCGGACGTAATCGAGGCGGAGCTGCTGCAAAATCGAGGCCCGCAAAAATTTGACCGGAATTGCGGCGTTGGGTATGGCGATGGCCAGGGCGGGAAATATCAGGCCGCCGAAAAATCCCGCGGGACTTTCCGCGTAACTGATATACACGCCGGGGCTGAAAAATTTGAACGTAACGCCGAAAATCCAGATGAAAAGGACGGCGAGGAAAAAACCGGGAAAGGAAATATTCACCGTGGTCATGGTGTTGATGATCCGGTCCAGGGGGCCCCCTTCTTTCCTGACCGCGATGAGGGCGACGGGAATCGACAGGAGGAAGACGAAGGCCAGGGAAAGGGAGGCCAGCGCGCAGGTAACGGGAAGCCGGTCCATGATAAGGCCGGCGATGGGTTCCCCGCGAAAGCGGACGGAATTCCCCAGGTTTCCGGTGAAAAAATTGCCGAGCCAGGCGAAGTACCGCGCCGGGAGGCCCCGGTTTAGGCCCATCTCTTCCCGCAGGGCCGCCAGTTGTTCATCCGTGGCCTCGATGCCCAGGATCAGGCTGGCGGGGTCTCCCCGGATTACGTTAAAGGCCAGAAAGGTCAGGACCGAAACCAGCAGCAGGGTAACGAGGGTAATGGCCAGCCTGCGGGCGATAAACTGCACGGCGCGTCCCTATTGGATGCGATAGATCGATGCGAGGTCTATGGCATAGAGGGGGTACGCCAGGACTCCCCGGAAGCGCCCTTTGGGGAAGACCCGGAAGCCCAGAATATCCTGAATGTATACACCCGCGGCGTTCTCCGAGATGATCCGCTGGGCCTCCCGGTAGAGGCCTATCCGCTTTGCCTCGCCGGTTTCGGTCAAGGCCGCGTGGTAGACCCGGTCGTATTCGGCGCTGGTGAAATTCACAAAGTTGCTTCCCCCATCGGAAAGGTAGCGGGCAAGGAAGCTCCGGGGGGAAACGTTGGCGGCGTCCAGCGAAATGATCGTTCCCTGATAGTTCCGGTCCCGGTACACACCGGAAAGCCATGCGGCCCAGTCCACCAGTTTGATAGCCGCGGAGACTCCGATGTCCCCAAGCTGACTGACGATGACCTGGGCGGTGTCAACGTGCATGGTGTAGTTTGAAGCGACGGTGATCTCCAGGGTGATCTTCCGGCCCCCGGGCCCGTAACCGGCTTCGGCCAGCAGAGAGCGGGCTTTTGCCGGATCAAAGGGATAGGGGTCTTTCAGGGAGCTTTCGTAATACTGGGTAAGGCCGGGAATCAGGGGGGCCCCGGAAGGTTCCCCTTCGCCGTAAAAGGCCGTGTCGATGATCTCTTGAATGTTGATGCCGTAATTCAGGGCCTGCCGGACCCGGAGATCGTCAAAGGGCTTTACCGCGTTGTTCAGGGCCAGAAGCTGGACCGATGCGGAAGGGTAGGGAAAGGCGTCAAATTGGGCCCGGTCAAGCTGGTGGAAGATGGAGCCCGTAACACCGGCAGCGTCGATACTCCCGCCCCGGAGACCCAGCAGCAGGGCATCGGAATCGGCGAGAAACACAAAGCTTACCTTGTCCAGGTGGGGAAGACCTGGCTGCCAGTACGCGGGGTTTTTGACCAGGACCAGGGATCGCTGGGCGGCATAGCTTTCGATTTTGAAGGGCCCGGTGCCGATGGGGTTTTTCTTCCGGTCGGCGTTGTTTTTCGGCACGATCCCCACGGTAATATAGGGAAGGAATTCGGGATCGGGTTCCTTGAGGGTAACGCGGATGATCCGGCTTCCCGTGGTCTCGACTCGTTCAATCCGGGTGAAGCCTTCAAAGCCCGCCTGCGCCGCAGTGTCCAGGCTAAATATGACATCCTCCGGGCTGACGGGCGTCCCGTCATGGAAGCGCAGCCCCTCCCGAAGGGTAAAGACATAGACCCGGCCCCCATTCTCCACGGTCCAGGATTCCGCTGCCGCAGGCTGGAGCCGGCCATCGCGGTCCGGCTTTACCAGCCCCTCAAACACGTTAAAGAGGATGCTCCGGCCATCCGCCGTATTATCGGCGGGGCTCAGGGGGTCCAGGGTCGCCGGTTCGGTAGTAAGGCCAAAGCGCAATTCCCCCCCCTCCAGCGGGGTTTCCGCCGGGCCGATGGTAATTTCGGCTCTTCCGCTGGAACTCTCGGCCCCCCCGTTCCGGGAACAGGCGGTAAAGAGGGCCAGCAGGGCCAGCAAAGCCGCCGGCGCGGCATGGGGAAAGCGTGTTTTGGTTTTCATAATTGCTCCTTTATGTGAAATCCGCGGTATGCGGACCCTTTTTACCGGGCCTGAGTTTTGCGCCGCCTGTTTTTGAAACTCTGTCCGGGAACCTTTCCCAAGGCACGAACCTTCGGTTTGAGGTTCGTCTTGTTAAAAGCCGTTCCATTATACCAGTAAAGGCCGAAAATAATGAAGAACCCAGGAGCCTGCGGCTGCTTCTGGTGCACTGGCGCGTACGCCCGGCTAAAGCCGGTCTACTGTTGTTTATGTGTTACTGTTGGTGTGCGCCTGGCGTGTGTTACCATTATTAAATAACAGCCCTTGACGGGCTGCTCTTTCGCGCCGGGGGGTAGCGGAAAAGCGTTTTTGCGAAGCAAAAACTTTTGGAGCTCAGGGGGCGCCCAATCAAGCAGGCGAAATATTGAGCCTGTCCAGCGTACAGGTAACACGGCGCCCCCCTAACAGCGGTAATAACATCACCCTGGGGGGTCGGCCGGTACCTTGGCCCGGCCGCAGGGGGGGCGGGCGGCATCTGTGCCGATTCAGAACGCTTCGCATTCCGGCCGTCATTGTGGGGCGGCATCCGTGCCGCCCCCGGCTACCTGCGAAAAAAGGTTTGGAAACAGCCCCCCCCCCTCTTTAGTCCGGGACCGCGTTGATTCGCTGCCCGGACATGATGTATAAGTAGCTATGCCGAAAATCGAAGTGAACGAGGAAGTTTTTTACGCCCTCGCGGGCCGCCGCTGGGAGAGCCGGGATCTGTTTGAGGAGGCCCTGACCTGCGCCAAGGCGGAACTTGACGAAGACGCGGACCAGAGCCTCCCTCAGGCGGAACGGACTCTCAAGATAGAGCTGAACGATACCAACCGGCCTGATCTCTGGGCCACCGCGGGCTGCGCCCGGCAGATCCGGCTCCACGGGGGGGGGAAGCGGCCTGAATACCCTTTCTTTTCCTTTCCTGGCACTATGCAAAAAACGGGCCGCCGGGTGCTGGTGGAAAAAAGCGTCCGGCAGGTGCGGCCATATCTGGCGGGCTTTATCGCCAGCGGCAAGCCTGTCAGCGACGCATCCCTCCGGGACATGATCCAGACCCAGGAAAAACTGGCATGGAATTTTGGCCGGAAGCGGCGGACTATCTCCATGGGATTGTACCGGATCGCCAGTATCAAGTGGCCTATAATTTACCGTGCCGTTGACCCGGACTCGGTGTCCTTTGTACCCCTCCAGTGGGACAGGCCCCTGAGCCTCCGGGAGATTCTGAAACAGCATCCCAAGGGCAGGGAATACGGGTTTATTCAGGAGCATGAGCCTCTCCACCCCCTGCTGGTGGATTCCGGGGGGGCGGTGCTGTCCTACCCGCCCATTATCAACTCCGCGGATCTCGGCGCGGTGCAGGTGGGGGATACGGATCTGTTTATCGAACTGACGGGCACGGATCAGGCGGCGGTAACATTGGCGGCTTCGATTATGGCCTGCGATCTGGCGGATCAGGACTACACTATTGAGCCGGTGGAGGTTGACTACGAATACGAAACCCCCTTTACCGGAGCCGTCGCCAAAACCGCCGGTCCGGGGAACCGGATCACTACGCCCTATTATTTTCAGGAACCGGTATTCTGCTCCCTGGCGCGGATTGAAAAATTTCTGGGCGAAAAACTTTCCGCTGCCGAATGTGTGGCGGCCCTGGCGCGGATGGGGGTAAAAGCTGAAGCTGGCCGGGCCCTGGAACGGGGGCAGGCCGCGGGGGAGGAGCTTGAGGGCGTCCGGGCCTGGCCCCCGGAATACCGGAACGATTTTCTCCACGCCGCGGACGTGGCCGAGGATGTGATGATAGGCCGGGGTCTTTCCTCCTTTAAGCCCGAACGCCCCCGGGACTTCACCGTGGGCCGCCTCTCCCCCATTACCCTGTTCAGCCGCCGGGTCAAGGGCATTATGACCGGTATGGGGTATCAGGAGATGATCTACAACTACCTCGGCTCCCGGAAAGACCTGGTGGAGAATATGCGGGGGAACGAAAGCAGGATTATCAAAATCGCCAACCCCATGACCGAAAATTACGAATATGTCCGGGACAGCGTGCTGGCCTCCCTTTTGGCCAGCGAGTCCGTGTCGGGCCATGCGGTCTACCCTCACCGGATTTTTGAAACGGGCAAAGTGGCCTTTCGGGATTCCGCGGAAAATTACGGCGCCGGCACCCGGCAGTATCTGGGCTTCCTCCACGCCGGCGCGGAGGCCAACTTTAACACCGCCGCGGGCCATATCCAGACTCTTTTTTATTACCTCAGCCGGGACTATGAGGTGGAAGAATCCGCGGATCCCCGGTTCATCCCTGGCCGCGCCGCCGCGATCCGGTGTGGGGGCACGGTCATCGGCTGTTTCGGCGAAATCCACCCCGAAGCGCTGGAAAACTGGGGCGTTACGGTCCCCTGCACCGCCGGAGAAATAGACCTGGACGCGCTGCTGCCGGAAAGCGATTCGGGGCCTGGCCGGGGTAGTTGACATTTTTCCCCTCGAAGGGGTATAAAAAAGCTATCGCCGCCTTAGCTCAGTTGGTAGAGCAAAGGACTGAAAATCCTTGTGTCTAGAGTTCGATTCTCTGAGGCGGCAAAAGGCGATTCTCTGAAGCCGGGCCCTCCGAAAGAAGGGCCTTTTGCTTGCCGGGGGTCTTTGTTCAGGGCAAACGGGGAATCCGAATCCTGAAAACCGAGCCTTCCCCGGCGTGGCTTTCCACCTCAACGGTTCCCCGGTGGAGCAGGGCAATGTGGCGGACAATGGCAAGGCCCAGGCCCGTGCCGCCGGGATCCTGGCTCCGGCTCCGGTCAACCCGGTAAAAACGCTCGAATATCCGGTCCAGATGTTCCGGGGGAATACCCGCCCCCTGATCCTTCACGGTAAAGCGGAGTTCCCCGGCATCTGATGAGGCTTCGAGAAAGAGCTTTGAATCCCTGGGGGAATATTTTATCCCGTTATCCAAAAGATTGATCAGGGCCTGGACGATAAGGGGCCCGTTAAGGCCGGCGGAAAGCTCCCGGGGACAGGCAACGCTGAGGGCGATATTTTTTTCCTCCGCGGCTTTTTTTACCGGCTGCACCGCTTCTTCCAGCAGGGTTTGAACAGCCGTTTCTTTCATCTCCGGCCTGGGGCTGTTTTCGTCCTCCAGGCTCACCAGGCTTAAAAGGTCGTTGGTCAGGTTCTCCATGGCCAGGGCGTTTTTTTCGATCAGGCTGACGCAGCGGCGGATCTGTTCCCGGTCTTCCAGCGGGGAATCCAGCAGGGTCTCCGCAAAGCCCTTCACAATCTGGATAGGCGTCCGCAGTTCGTGGGACACATTGGCGGCAAAATCCTTGCGGACCTGTTCCAGCCTGTGGAGCCGGGTAACATCGTTCAACACCAGCACCACGCCCCTGCCGCCGTCCCGGCGGTTCTGCCACCGGCCTGCGGAATTTTGTTCCTCCCCGCCGGGGCCGGGTTCAAAGGGGGCGGCGAAGACCTGAAAGCGGCGTTGAACCCCGGCGCCGTGCCAGGTGATTTCCCGTTCCACCGGGCCGCCGTCCGTCCGGGCTTCCCGGGCGGCCTCCTCCAGTTCCGCGGATCGGGCGGCTTCCAGCAAAGTCAGGGCCCGTATGTCCGCCTCTCCGTCAATGCCGAAGAGTTCCCGGGCCCGCCGGTTTGCCAGATGGAGCCGCCCGTTTTCATCCACGGCAAAAACCCCCTCCGACATACCGTTGAGGATCGCTTCCAGCCTCCGGCCTTCCCGCCGGGCCCGCTCTATCCGCCCGCCCAACTCCGCAGCCATGGATTTGAGGGCCCGCTCCAGGGTGATACATTCTTCGGTATCCGACAGGAGCCGGGGGGAATTGATGAGCCGCCGGAAATTTTCCGGGGAGTTCACGGATTGGGCCATTTCCGCCAGCCGGGTAAAGGACCGGGAAAGGGAGCGGGAAAAGAGGGACACCAGCATGAGGGCCAGAAAAAAAAGAACGCCGCCGAGGGCCAGCAGAGGCGGGGCCGCGGGGGAAATCCGGCGCTGAAAATTCGGCGTCTCCACAGAAAGGCGGAACACTCCGGCAATTCGGGGGGGGGCGGAAAGAGCCGCCGGAGCCGGGGCAAAATTCCCCGGTTCTTCGTAGACCGGCAGGGCGTAGTACAGCAGTTCCGTTCCCAGACTGGCGGAACTTCGCCGGGCCTGCCCTTCCCGGCCTTCCAGCGCATCCCGTACCTCGGGCCGTTCCCCGTGGTTTTCCAGATCACCGGGAGGAAACCGGGAATCCGCCAGCACCCTGCCGTCTTTTCCGATAAAGCTGATCCGGTAGGGGCTTTCGCCGGGGATCTCCGCGAGCCACGGCGCCCGGCCTCCCCCCCCCGCAAAAACGGCGCGGAGCTGATCCGGCGGCAGGGCCGCGAAAAGCAGCCGGGTGGTTTCCCGGAGGCTGCGGCTGTTGGTTTCGTAGTAGAGGCCGTCCATAAAGAGCAGTACCGATACGATAAAGGAAAGGGAAAGCACCAATGTAGTGAGGGACAGCACCAGCATACTCTGGCGGAATACGGTTTTCACGATGGCCGCCTGAAACGGTACCCCACGCCGCGGACGGTTTCAAGCATCTCCCCCGCCTCCCCCAGCTTTTTCCGCAGGGCCAGAATCTGCACATCCACGGAACGATCCGTTACCGGATAACCGGGGCCGTGAACCGCGCTGATAATCTGGTTCCGGGAAAACACCATGTCCGGGTGGGACATAAAATGAAAGAGCATGGCAAATTCGGTGGCCGAAAGATCCAGGGCCTCGCCGTCCCGCAGGGCCTCATGCCGCAGGGGGTCGATGTTCAGGGCCCCCACCCGCCGGGGCCGGGTTTCCGGGGAACTCTCCTGTTCTTCTTCCCGGCGGCGCAGGGCGGCCCGGATCCGGGCCTTGAGGACCCGCGGGCTGTAGGGCTTCACCACATAGTCGTCGGCCCCCAGTTCCAGCCCGGTGATAATATCCGCCTCCTCGCCCCTCGCAGTGGCCATAATAAGCGGCGTGTTTTTGAACCGGGGGAGGCTTTTGATGATCTTCAGGGTTTTCAGGCCGTCCATGCCGGGAAGCATAATGTCCAGGATGATGCAGTCCGCCCCGTCCCGTTCAAGCATGGCAACGCCCGCTTCCCCGGACTGCGCCGCCCGCAGTTCCCAGCCCTCTCCGGCAAAGGCCAGGGCAAGCATCTCCTGAATTTCCGGATCGTCCTCAATGATGACGATGAGGGCTTTACTCATTGAGTTCTTCGTGTTTGCTTTCGGTCATATACACAATGGCCTCGCAAATATTGGTGATATGATCCCCCATGCGTTCCAGATCCGAGGAGGTCTGGATGATCCGCAGGGCTTTTTTCAAAAGCTCAGGATGTTTCTTCATCATCAACAGCCCCGCCTTTATCAGGCTTTTATGCTCCCCGTCGATAACATCGTCCAGGGCAGCGGTCCGCCGGGCTGCCTCCGCGTCTTTGTCCAGAAAGGCGGCTATGGCGGCCCGGATCATTTCCTGCCCGGTTTCCGCCATCTTCTCCAGATGCTCCATGGCCCTGAAGGACGCCTTTCCCGACAGTTTGATCACCGTTCTGGCCAAGTGTACCGCATGATCCCCCACCCGTTCAAGGTTGGCGGTAAGTTTGAGGATCGTTACCAGTTCCCGGAGGTCCGCGGCCACCGGCTGCTGGGTGGCGATCAGCACCGCGGCAGCATCCTCAATTTTCAGCTGCCGTCCGTTAATTTCGGCGTCGGCGGCCTTTACTTCCCGGGCCAGCTCCGCATCGCTGTTCCGCAGGGCCGTCAGGGCCTTTCCCAGATTTTCCTCCACCAGCGTCGCCATGGTCAAAATCTCATGGCGCAGCCGATCCTGTTCTTCCGAAAAAAACACCCGTGTATTTTGCATAATCGTTCCTTAATACGTCGTGGAGTTTTGCTTTGCAAAACTCCTTAATAATCAACAATCGCGTGGCTCTGCCGCGCGGTTGTTGATTATCCAAATCTTCCTGAAATATAATCTTCCGTCCGTTTTTCGCGGGGGTTGGTGAACAGGGTCTTGGTGTCCCCATATTCGACAATTTCCCCCAAAAGAAAAAAGGCCGTCCGGTCGCTGACTCTGGCGGCCTGGTGCATGGCATGGGTTACAATAATAATACTAAAATCTTTTTTTAATTCCCCGATAAGTTCTTCGATCTTCCCCGTGGCAATGGGGTCCAGGGCGCTCGTCGGTTCGTCCATCAAAATAATTTCCGGGGCCATGGCGATGCTCCGGGCAATGCAGAGCCGCTGCTGCTGGCCCCCGGAAAGACGGAGGGCCGGTTTTTTTAGCCGGTCTTTTACCTCTTCCCAGAGGGCGGCTCGAATCAGCGCCTGTTCCGCCAGATCCTCCAGTTCCCGCCGGTTCCGCATCCCCGCCATCCGCCTGCCGTAGACCACGTTGTCAAAGACGCTCATGTTAAAAGGGTTGGGTTTCTGAAACACCATTCCTACTCTGGTTCTAAGGTCCGTTACGTCAATATCGCCAAAAATATTTTCGCCGTCCAGCAGCGCTTCCCCGGTGATCCGGCAGGAGGGGATAAGGTCGTTCATCCGGTTGAAAATTCTGATAAAGGTAGATTTGCCGCAGCCCGATGGACCGATAAGGGCGGACACTTCCCGCCGGGCCAGAGTAAAGTTGACTTTTTTCAGGGCCTGAAATTCGCCGTAAAAAAGGTCCAGTTCCCGGACTTCCAGTTTGTGTTCTGCCGCCGCATTGAGGGCCGCCGTTCCGGTTTCCGAATTGCTCATTCCCCGTCTCCCGTTTTTTTTCTGAACTGCCAGGACAAAACCCTGGTAGCCGTGTTGATGATCAGTACCAGAATGATAAGCACTCCCGCGGTGGCAAAGGCTATGCCGAAATCATCGGGATTGATCGCCTCTTTGGTTAAATAATACAGGTGAATGGTCAAAGTACGGCCCGACTCGAAGATAGACGCGGGCATATTCCGGGTGATCCCCACCGTAAGAAGCACCGGCGCGGATTCCCCCACTACCCGGCCCACCGCAAGAATGGCGGAGGTAACGATTCCCGGCAGGGCCGGGGGGATCACCACATGCCAGATAGTTTGAAATTTCGTGGCCCCCAGAGAAAGACTCCCCTCCCGGAACGAAACGGGGATGGTCTTGAGGGATTCCTCCACGGTTCTGATGATCACCGGAAGGATCATGATGCTCAAGGTAAGCCCCCCGGAGATGATGGACTGGCCGAGCTTGAAGAAACGGCAGAAGAGGAGCAGGCCGAAAAGCCCGTAGATGATCGAGGGAATCCCCGCCAGCGTTTCAATAGCCAGCCTGAGGAACCGGATAAGCGGGGTGTTTCCCGAATATTCGTTGAGGAACACCGCGGTCATGATCCCCACCGGGAGGGCGATGACAAGGGACACCAGCACCACATAAAGGGTGGTAACTATCATGGGAAAAATTCCGCCCTTTTCGGCGGATCGGAAAAAAAATGAAATGTTGAGAAACCCCGCGGACTGGACAAGGATGTAGGCAAGAATAAAAAAAAGGATCAGGATCACCATCCCCAGCGCCGCGGCCATCAGGCCATAGACAAGACGGTCGAGAATTTTTCTTTTCCCCGTCATTCTTCTTCCTCCTCCGTACGGCGCCGGAACATCAAAATGACGCTGTTGAGCATCAGTATGAGGACAAACAGCACAACCCCGATGGAAAAAAGCATCTGGCTGTGGCGGCCCCCGGCGTAGCCCATTTCCAGCGCGATAGTGGCGGTGAGGGTCCGAATGCTTTCGGTAAGTCCCTGCGGCATCTGGGCCGAATTTCCCGCCACCAGAATCAGGGCCATGGTTTCCCCCACGGCGCGGGAGATTCCCAGAATGACCCCCGCGATAACCCCGGATTTTGCGTGAAGGAGGGTAACGAACCAGGCGGTCTGCATTTTACTGGCCCCCAGCGACAGGGAGGCTTCCCGGTGGGACTGGGAAACCGCCCGAAGGGACGTTTCGGTGATGGCGATTACGGTGGGGAGGATCATCACCGCCAGAACCAGAACCGCCGAAAGGAGGCCATTCCCCGACGGAACCTGAAAAATTTTCTTTACCGCCGGAACAATCACCATGAGGCCGAAGAAACCGTAGACCACCGAGGGAATCCCCGCCAGAAGTTCAATCCCCGCCCGGATAAAAGCCGCGAATTTATCCGGGAGAAATTCCGCGAGGAAAAGGCCGCTTAACAGGGCCAGCGGCAGCCCCAGCAGAATCGCCCCGAAGCTGACCGCCAGCGTTCCGATGAGCATGGGGAAAATGCCGTACTGCTTGTTGTAGACCGGGCGCCAGTCCCTGCCGCTGAGGAAAGACCAGAGGCTGTAGGGCGGCTCAGGCAGGATGATGTGAACTTTCTGGCTCAAAGCCGCGATGGGGGCCGGAAAATTCACCGTAACGGTATAGGCCTCAGGACTGGAGATTTCGCCCCCCGTGGTTTCGGTAAAGGCAAGCTGTTTTTCCGGATCTTTCTCCCGGCTGTCCACAGACATCTCAAGGAATTTTTCTTCGCCGCCGGCGCTAAAGGCCAGGTCTATGGTTTTGACCCCCGCAGGTATGTCAATATAATGTCCATCCTGCCGGTAGGTCTGTCCGTTTACCGTTATCGTTTCGATCCGCTCGGTAACGATCCTGATGCCCGGCGCGCTGGGGGCCGCAAAAGGCACGACCCCCTGGACAAACACAAAGATCAGAATGGAAGCCAGCGCAAGGATCGAAGTCAGCGACATGACCCGGAAAAGATATTTGAAAAAAATATCAATTCGCCGGCGGTTAAGCGCCATACCGGTCACGCCGCTTACTTCACCGCGATCCAGCTTGTTTTTACAATGGCCTGTCCCGGCGGGCTCAGAATCCATTCCAGAAAAGCGACGGTGGCGGCGTTCAGGTTTCTGCCCCTTTTGGTTAAAAGGAGGAAGGGCCGGGAAATTTTATAGCTGCCGTTTACCACATTGGCGGTGGTGGCGGCTGTTCCGTCCACGCTCAGGGCCTTTACCGCGCCGCTTACCGATCCCAGCGAGATGTAACCGACAGCGTCGGCGTTGCGGGAAATTTCCGCAATCACCGCGCCGGTACCGTCAAATTCGGTGGCGCCCTGTACCAGTTTGTCCTGGAATCTAACGATCTCTTCAAAAGCGCCGCGGGTACCCGATCCAGGCTCCCGGGAAACTACGGCGATTTTTCCGGCCCTGCCGCCAACCTGGCTCCAGTCGGTAACCGCGCCGGTGTAGATATTCCGGATCTGGTCGACGGTCAGGTTGGACAGGGGGTTGGCGGGATTGACAATCACCGCAATGCCGTCGATGGCGATCAGGTGTTCATCAATGCCGGTTCCCTTTTCCGCGGCGGTGAGGTCCCGGCTGGACATACCGATCTCGGCGGTTTCCGCAGGCACCGCCTTGATCCCGTCGCCTGACCCGGTGGCGCTGATGTTAAAGTTTACCGTGCTGTGGGTTTTTTTGTATTCCGCCGTCAGGAGTTCCATCAGGGGGTTTACCGAAGTAGAACCCGCCACCGTTACGGTGTGGGAAGCGCCCTTGTCGTCCGCGCCCCCGGCCACCAGCGGGGCCAGCGAAAAGATTCCCAAAAGGGACGCCAGAAAAGCCGTTTGTACTATTTTCATTTTCAACTCCTTCAGAGCCCGCGGGCCCTGCTTGTAATTGGCCTAAACATACGCACCCACGGTTAAAGGGATATGAGGAAATTGTTAAATTTTGGTTAAATAGTCTGTCCGCAAAGTACACAAGGTGTCCGTATCCATGATGTATCTATTGAACAAGTCCAATATGTTATGGCATAATAACATGATTCCACATCAGTACAACACAAGGGGGATTTAATGAAGGGCCGGAACGGACTTATTGTTTATTCCAGTAAAACCGGAAACACCCGGAAACTGGCCGAGGGGATTCGGCAGGGCCTTGCGGAAGCCTTTGCCGGAACGGATGAGGCGCCGGAATTGCGGATAGCGGCGGTGGAAGAAAACCCCGATCCCGCAGAGGCGGACTGGGTCCTTGCCGGTTTCTGGGCCGACCGGGGGACGGCGGATGCAAAGGCTCAGCAGTACCTGAAGTCCCTGGAGGGCCGCAAAATCGGCCTTTTCGGAACCCTGGGAGCCTACCCGGACTCGGAACACGCCAGGGATATTGGCGCACGAGTCCGGGAACTGGCGGCGGAAAAAAACATCGTCCTGGGCTGTTTTTTGTGTCAAGGCAAAATCGACCCTGCCCTGACCGAGCGCTTCAAAAATCTTCCGCCCGGCAATCCCCACGCCATGACGGAAGAACGGATGGAACGTCACCGGGAGGCGGCGAAACACCCCGATGAAAATGATCTGCGGGCAGCAGCGGCAGCCTGCCTTGCCATGATCAAGTCCCTCTGACGCGGCATAGGCGCCGCGGTTTCCGGGTTCAGGTATTTAAGGCTGTTCCAAAACTTCAGTTTTTGGAACAGCTGCCCTGGATTTACAAGGTTGTTTCATCAGACCTTTAGTCTGCGCCAACCGGGTTTTGGAACAACCTCACTTGCCTTTATTCCCGTTTTTTTATATCTTGTAAAATAAAGTATCCCATTTTCACACCGGAGGAAACCCAACCGGGGTTTTCACCGGTTCCCAAATTCTCAAAGGAGCTTTTTCATGGCACAGCACCAATTCCAGACCGAAGTCAGCCAACTGCTGCACCTGATCATCCATTCCCTTTATTCCAACCGGGAGATTTTTTTGCGGGAGCTTGTCTCCAATGCGTCGGACGCCCTGGACAAACTCAAATACCTGACCGTGGCGGACGATGCCTATAAATCCATCAGCTTTGATCCCCGGATCGATATTTCCTTTCACAAAGATCCGGACAAGCCCGGCAACCCGACCCTCACTATTTCCGACAACGGCATCGGCATGAACGAGGCGGATTTGGTCGAGTCCCTGGGAACCATCGCCCGATCGGGAACAAAAGCTTTTCTGGAAAAACTGACCGCTGACGCAAAAAAGGATTCCAACCTCATCGGCCAGTTCGGGGTCGGTTTTTATTCGGCCTTCATGGTGGCGGACCGGATTGAGGTAATAAGCCGCAAGGCCGGAGAAGGGGAAGCCTGGCGCTGGACCAGTGAAGGGAAGGACAGCTACGCCATCGAGAGCGCCCAGCGGGATACCCAGGGCACGACAGTGATCCTCTACCTTACCGAAGAGGGGGCCGAATACGCCAACCGCTGGTCCATTGAGGACATTATCAAACGGTACTCCAATCACGTCGCCTTCCCCATCTACCTGACGTATGACGAAAAAGAGTGGGACGATGGGAACCAAGGTTCCTCCGGTAAAGAGAAGGGCAGCAAAACAAAAACCGACCGGATCAATTCCGGTACGGCCCTTTGGCGGCGGCCTAAAACGGAACTTAAGGACGAGGATTATACTGAGTTCTATAAACAACTCGGGCACGACACCGACGAGCCCCTCTTCCACATTCACACCAGGGCGGAGGGAACCCTGGAATACACTACCCTCTTTTATGTGCCGAAAAAAGCCCCCTTTGATATGTATAACATGGATTACAAGCCGGGGGTCAAACTCTATGTGAAGCGGGTGTTTATCACCGACGACGACAAGGAACTCATGCCCACCTGGCTCCGTTTTGTCCGGGGAGTCATTGATTCCGAAGACCTGCCCCTGAACGTAAGCCGGGAAATTCTCCAGCAGAACAAGATCCTCCTTAACATCAAGAACGCCTCGGTGAAAAAGCTTCTTTCGGAATTCAAAACCCTGGCGGACAAGGCCGCCGCAGGGGACGGAGAGGCAAAGGAAAAGTGGGAGACCTTCATCGGCCAGTTTAACCGCCCCCTCAAGGAGGGGCTCTATCAGGACTTTGCCAGCCGGGAAGCCATTCAGGAACTGGTGCGCTTCAAAAGTACCGCCGTGGAAGGCTGGACCAGCTTCGCAGACTATGTGTCCCGGATGAAGGGCGATCAGAAAAACATTTACTATGTTACCGGCGGGGATGAAAAAACCCTTCGGGCCTCGCCGCTCCTGGAAGCCTACAAAGCCAGGGAGATTGAAGTCCTCATCATGGACGATGAGATCGACGACATCGTGATCCCCTCGCTCCACAGCTATAGGCAGGAGAAGCCCGGCGCGGACGGCAAGACCGAAAGCAGTTCCTGGGACTTGAAGGCGGTGAACCGGGCCGGCGCCGATGAGGAACTGGGGGAACAGAAGGACAAGGCCGCGGAGAAAGAAGCGAAGCCGGTCATCGAAAAGATCAAAAAAGCCCTGGGCGACCGGGTGAAGGACGTGAAACTTTCCCGCCGCCTCCACGATTCTCCCTCCTGCATTGTGGCGGACGAAAACGATCCCAGCATCCAGATGGCCCAGATGCTCAAGGCCATGGGCCAGGCCGAAATGCCCGATGTCAAACCGATCCTGGAAGTAAACGGCGATCATCCCATCGTGGCGGGCCTTAAAAACATTGACGACGAGGACCGGATCGCCGATACCGCCGGGGTTCTGCTGGATCAGGCCCTGCTGGTGGAAGGGGTGAAGCTGAAGGACCCCGCGGACTTTGTGAAACGGTTGAATCGGTTGCTGTCAAGTTAAGCGCGCAAAGTCCGTTGACTTTGTGAAGCGGCTGAACCGGTTACTGTCGAGTTAAGCGTACAAAGTCCGTTGACTTTGTGAAAAAACTGAACCGGCTTCTGTCAAACCAAGCGCAATTGGGGAATCTCCGGAAACCCCGGCTTGGTTTTCAGAGGTTCCCATAATCCAAACCGGAGGCATATTATGAAATATACCGATGAACAAATGAATAACGCGGCAGAAAAGGGCATTTTCACCAATGAACAGGTCAAAAATTTCAGGGAATATATACAAAGTCTTGATAACCAGGTTACAAAACTACAAAAAGTTTTGTACTATGGCGGCGGGCTGTTAATTATTTCCGCAATGACGTGGCTCATGATAGACAACTGGCAGAGATTTGGCCCAGGCGCTATAACAATTTTTCCAGGCGTTTATTTTGTCGTATTTTTATTTTTTGGTTATGTTGTTTTTTTCAAAAAGAAAATGGAAGTTGCCGGCGGGTTATTATTATCTATACCCATAGCTGTAACGCCTCTTTTTGTTTTTTCCTTATTGCGGATTTTTAGCTTCTGGCCCCAGGAATGGGACTACAATGACTATTATATATGGATAAAAGGAAAATGGATAGTTCTTGAATTAGCCGCCATTATTGTCGCGCTGCCAATTTTTATAAAGACAAAATTTCCATTCCATGTATTTTTAATAGCCGGCGCGTTATGGTTTTTCTCAATGGATATTGTGCCAATAATTTATGAAAAGACAACAATAACATGGACGGAACGGGCAATAATTTCCGATATTTTCTGATTGTGTATAATAGGAATTGGATATTTTGTGGATATAAAATTTAAAAAAGATTATTCCTTCTGGCTGTATCTTTTTGGATTATTAACGCTTGTATCAGGGTTGTCGATATTTTATAATGACAATGTTTTCAAATTTATTATTTTGGGGATCATAAATGTCATTTTGATATTATTCTCGGTATTCATAAACCGGAATGTGTTTTTGGTTTTTGGAGCAGCCGGATTAACGGAATTTTTGGGAAGATTGTCCTGGGAATTTTTTGAAGATTCGGCACTTTTTCCCGTTGCGCTTACCATAATTGGCGTTCTGTTAATTGCGGCCGGAATGTTTTTCCAGAAAAACAAGAAAAAAATAGATGAATATATAAAACATAAATTTCCGGAATTTATATTAAAGCTAAGGCCGCAAAAAAACATGTGAAAAAACGGCGTTTCGCATAACGTTCCGGCTGTTTACGCATTTTTCCTGCCGGGCAAAATGGGGCTTGGGGCGGCCCGCAAGGGCCCATCCTTGCAGGCTCAAACCAAGAAAGGACGCCGTATCCTTGGATTTGATTCGTAGCGAAGGGTACATACCCCGCCCTTTAGGGCGTTATAAAGGGTATGTACCCTGAGTCTAATACCTTATGAGAACAACATACCTCGTCCCTTTAGGGCGAGGTTGTTGAT
>JAISBS010000012.1 GCA_031266075.1 Treponema sp. | reverse complement strand
ATAGCATCGCTGTATGAGGCATTTCCGGCGGAGGAGGCGCTGGAAATGGCGCAAAGGCTTGAGGTTCATTTCACCCCCAAACATGGGAGTTGGCTGAACATGGCGGAGATAGAGTTAAGTGCGCTGAGTTCCCAATGCTTAAACCGCCGGATAGACAGTCTATCGAAGCTGAGGAAAGAGATTCGGGTATGGCAGCAAGACCGGAACAGGAATAAAAAGACGATCACATGGCAATTTACTACGGATGACGCAAGAATACAACTCCATTCATTGTATCCGGTCATTTAGTATAATCATGCTACTAGGTCATTCCGCTGCGCTCCATTCCCACGCCAACCTCCGCCACATTTTGTCGGCCCTGGTCGCGTACCTTCGGTACGATGCTACGCAAAACCCTTATCCGGGCCGCCAAAACCCCTCAATGCCGCATAAGCGGCTTCGATACAGCCGGAACGTTATATGACATTTGCCCTAAGCATTATTTTCGATAATTATACTTAAAAAATTCTCATGTTTATTTTTCTTATGATGTATTTGTTGTAGAAGTTATATGGTTTTATTATTAAAATATTGACAAAATAAATATTTTTGTTGTATAATAGAAGTCATGAGAATAAAATGGGTTATATTCAGTGTTTTACTAATATCTGCACAGAATTTAGTGGCAGATGTCTTTGATAAAATTTACTTTTTTCACTCGAACATTAACCTTGTTTATATAACTAATGAACTGAATATTTCTCATAATTAATTGGTATGTTGATTATGATTCAAAAATTTTTTTGGAAATAGATCTTTATAAATATTGGTTTATCCCTGAAAGTGATACTCACTATTTGTCTTTGTTTATGAATTTTAATCTGTTTTTTGATATACTAAAAACATATGAAAAATCAGGATGTATATTTGGACCGTTTGTATCAGTAAATTTGTTAAATTTTACACCCGCCAAAAAAGACGAACCAATTTTTGCTGCAGGATTAAAATACAAAATTGGACTAGAATTATCCGGTTTTGATTTCGAATTGGGTTATAGATATATTGAAAAAAAACACGCTTTTTATGCAGGAATAAAAATTAACCCAATAGGGCTTCCTTTTGCAATGTTTGTTTCAAGATTTTAAATTAGTGATATAATGTACTATTCCAGTAGATCATAGTAGAGATGGTTGTAAGTAGGGAAAATACTTCTTTGAATTTGTTGTGGTGTTAAATTATATTTTATTTTAATCTCTTCTTAATTCTTAAACCAATAATATTATTTTTAGTAATTTCTTCCCCCATTTTTTCCGATATAAATATTTTTCCCTGTAAATTAATTAAATCATAATTATATTTTTTCTTTAATTTTACTATATCAATGAAAATGTCTCCTGTATGATTATCTTTATGATATTCTTCATAAGATTTATATTCTAACACTTTATGATTTATTTCATCAAAAAAAGTAGATTTATCAAAATCTATTTCAATATCTCGTATCATTGGGAAACCAATCGAAAAATAATTTGCTGAAAATGTATCTATTTTAACAAGTATTAAATTATATTGAGGTAATCTAAATTTTTTAATTATTTCCCAACATTTTTTTGATATTATGAAATTCAATCCAAGTTTATAAGGAGCAAATGCCACAATATCAATTTCTTTTACCCGTTTTCCAATAGGAAAATATATTATTTCAGTAGTTTTTTCTGTATCAAAATGTTCAAAGCTACCTTCATAGATTCTCGTTCTGTCATTCCTGTTTAGATAAAAAAATGTATTATAGTAATTTTTTCTTCATTATTCACAAAAGATTTTTTGTCCTTTATTTCAATTGAATATACTCCATTGTTACTTCCGGTAATTTTTGGTTCTGTTTCAGTGTCTATTTCTAAATATTTCATATCAATTTCCTTTAGTTTATTATATTAGAGTTGTTCAAAAAATGAAGTTTTTAAACAACTCTAATTATTTTCAATCTTTTTTCAACTATTTTAGCCCCAACTCCGCATAACTGGTTCGCAGTTGCCGATCTTTTTCAAAGTCCGTCAGGGCTAAATCAATAAGGCGGCTGATAAGCTCCGTATAGGTGATCCCCGCCGCCTCCCAGAGTTTGGGGTACATGCTGATCCGGGTGAAACCCGGCATAGTGTTGATTTCGTTGACCAGTACTTCCGCGGCTTCCCCTGGTTTTTCCCGGAGGAAAAAATCTACCCGCGAAAGACCACTGCAGCAGAGTGTCCGGAAGGTTTTGACCGCCAGGATCCGCACCGTTTCCGCCACCGGGGCCGGAATCTTCGCGGGGATTTCCAGAACCGCACCCTTTTCGTCCAGGTACTTGGCGTCATAGGAATAAAATTCATGGGAAGAGATCACTTCTCCCGGCACTGATGCGGCTGCCTCTTCATTGCCCAGGACGGCGCACTCCAGTTCCCGGCCCTGGATGTATTCTTCCAGAATGATTTTGCGGTCGTACAGAAACGCTTCGGCGGCGGCGCGGCGGTACCCGGCTTCGTCGTGGACTTTGCCGACTCCCACGGAGGAACCCATGTTGGCGGGTTTTATAAAAAAGGGCAGCCCCAGAGCGGCGCAGATACCGGTAAAGGGGGGAAGGGATTCATGGGAGCGGAGCGCCAGGAATTTCCCGATGGGGATTCCCCCGTCCCGCAGGAGCCGTTTCATTACGTCCTTGTCCATCCCCACAGCGGAACCGAGAACCCCTGAACCGACAAAGGGGACGTCTGCCAGTTTCAGAAGTCCCTGAACCGTACCGTCTTCCCCAAAGGGCCCGTGGAGGATGGGAAACACCACATCCACCGTCCCCGCGTCTTTCAGTTCCCGGAGGCTGGAAATGACCCCTTTGCTTTCGGGAACCAGGGCCACCGGATCGCCTGAGGGGTCCAGGCTGATCCGTTCCGGGGTTCCGGTGTTCAGCAAAAAACGGGAGTCTCCGTTGAGCAGCCAGCGTCCGGTTTTATCGATGCCGAGAAGTACGGGGCGGTACTTTTCCCGGTCTATGGCGTCGCATACATTTTTGGCCGACTGCAGGGAAACCTCGTGTTCCGCCGACTTGCCCCCAAACAGGATGCCCACGGTAATTTTTTTCAGGCCCATGGGCCCATGTTAGCATTTTTGGCCCGGATTTACAATCAACCAACCCCGCCGTCCGGCCCGGCTTTCCCCTGAAACGCGGGACAGTGGCGTCCGGTGGACTTGAAGACCTCGTGGGAGGGCAGGTTTTTACATTTGAAACCGAAATAATCGCAGGATCGGGGGAAAACGGGATCCCAGCTAACGCTGAAATGGGCGCAGTGCAAACAGTAGGGCGCACGGGCAGGGGCGGCGGGAGTTTCCGGGGGGAATTCATCATCCATAAGCGGCTTTGAGTATATCATAAAAGCTAGACAATTACCGGGATTTTCGTTTATGCTGACGGTACATGAAGAAATTTACCGGCATTCCCGCCTCTTCCGGCATCGCGATTGGCAAAGCCTTTGTATACCTGGAGGAGGATTTTCCCGAGATTCCCCGCTACAGCATCCGTAAAAACCAGGTGGAGACCGAGTGGGCCCGCCTGCTCAAGGCCATTGTGGAAGCCGTGGAGGAGGTTCAGGTTCTGCAGGAGCGGGCTGTCCGGGAGATGAGCAAGGAGCAGGCGGATATTTTTGCGGCCCATCTGCTGATGCTGGAAGACCTGGACTTTCAGGATCAGATTAAGGATCGGCTCAGGGGAAACCTGCAAAACATTGAATGGACGGTCTGGGATATTTCCCATGAAGTGGCCCTGAAGCTGATGTCTTCTCCGGACCCCCTGTTCCGGGAACGGGCGGTGGATATTTCCGATGTGTCCCGCCGGATTATGGACAAACTGCTTTCCATTACCCGCTTTTCCCTGGCGGATCTGGATCAGGATGTGATTCTGGTCGTCCATGACCTTTTGCCGTCCAACGCGCTGAACATGAACAAGGCCCATGTGAAGGGGCTGGTGATGGACATGGGGAGCCGCACATCTCATACGGCGATTCTGGCCCGGGCCTTTAATATTCCCGCGGTGCTGGGGCTGTCGGATATTACCCAGGAGATCAACAACGGCGACCGGCTGGTGGTAAACGGCGGCACCGGCGAGGTGATCGTGAACCCCGGCAGGCCGGAGCTGGCCCGGACGGAAAACGCCATTAGCGCGTTCCGCAAAATGAACGACGATCTTCTGGCCCTGCGGAACCTTCCGGCGGAAACACTGGATGGCCGCCGGGCGCTGCTCAAGGCGAATATCGAGGTTCCCGAAGAGGCGGATCAGGCCCTTCGGTACGGAGCGGAAGGAATCGGTCTGTACCGCTCCGAATTTCTGTTCCTCACACCGGGGAAAACGGCGGAAGAAGAGGAGCAGTACGAGGCCTACCGCCATGTGTTGAAAACCATGGGAGACCTCCCGGTTACCATCAGAACCATGGACGTGGGGGGGGACAAGCTGCTGCCGGATTTGCAGGGCGATGAAAAAAATCCTCTTTTGGGCTGGCGGGCGATCCGTTTTTCTCTGGCCCATCCGGAACTGTTCAAGACCCAGCTTCGGGCCATACTCCGGGCCAGCGTGGACGGCAACACGCGGATCATGTTCCCCATGATCTCCGGCGTCGAAGAATTGGAAGAGGCGCTGGTCCTGCTGGAGGAGGCCCGCTCGGAATGCCGGAACCTGGGATACGCCTTTGCCGAAAATATCGAAGTGGGCGCCATGATCGAAGTGCCGTCCGCGGCGATGACTGCGGATATTCTGGCGGAACGGTCGGACTTTTTTTCTATCGGTACTAACGACCTTGTCCAGTATACCCTTGCCGCGGACCGGGGCAACGAGCGGGTGAACTATCTGGGCCAGCCCTGTCATCCGGCGGTACTCCGGTTTTTGCAGATGATCATCGATGCGGCCCACCGGAAGGGAATCCGGGCGGCCATGTGCGGGGAACTGGCGGGGGATCCCGCGGTTACTCCCCTGCTGCTGGGTCTGGGGCTGGACGAATTCAGCATGACCGCCTCGTCCATACCCCAGGTAAAACGGATCATCCGGGGAGTCAGCATGGAACAGTGCCGCGTCCTGGCGGAAGAAGCCCTGCGTTCCACCTCTTACCGCCACGTCAATTCGCTGGTAACGGGCTGGCTGGCGGAACATTTCCCCCCCGCGTAATATATGGAATTCAAGCCGGAGATCAAATACCGCCGCCTTCCGCTGGTGGCGCTGGCGGGCCGGCCCAATGTGGGAAAGTCCACCCTCTTTAACCGTCTGCTTCACCGCCGCCGGGCCATTACCGATCCCGCGCCGGGAGTTACCCGGGACCCGGTGGAAATGGACGCCTTTATCGCCGGGAAGCCCCTGCGACTGGTGGACACCGGGGGCTTTAAACTGGACCGGGAGCACCCGGGTCCGGGGGGCCGGGGGCCGGCGCGGCGGGGACTTGCGGGGGCGGGGAATTCCCCCGTGCTGGACGATTTGGTGGTGGAGCGGACGCTGGAAATTTTGAAACGGGCAGATCTTATCGTCCTCATGTTTGAAGCCGGGGAGCTGACCCCCGAAGACGAGGAATTTATCGAACTCCTGCGGCCCTTTGGGGACAAGCTGATTGCGGCGGTGAATAAAACCGAAGGGGGCAGGCGGGAAGCGGAGGCATGGAACCTCCTCTCCTGCGGGTTTGAACAGGTCTACCCCATCTCCGCGGAACACGGGGACAATGTGGGGGAACTGGAAGCGGCCATCATACGCCGCCTTGATTTTTCGCAGGTTGAAGAAGATCGGACGGATCAGCGGCCTATCCGCATCGCCCTGTTGGGGAAACCCAACACCGGGAAGTCTACCCTCTCGAACCGGCTCACCGTTTCCGCAGCTTCCATCGTCAGCGAAATCCCCGGCACTACCCGTGATGTGGTGGAGGGAAGCTTTAGCTGGAAGGGCCGGGATTTTCTCGTTCTGGACACCGCAGGGATCCGGCGGAAAAATAAAGTCACCGAAAATGTTGAATATTATTCGGTGAACCGGGCGATTAAAACCATCGGCAACGCGGATATTGTGTTTCTGATGATCGACGCCGAAGAAGGGCTTTCGGATCAGGACAAAAAAATCGCAGCCCTGGCTCACGACAAGGGCCGGGGAATTATCATGACGTTAAACAAGTGGGATGCCATACCGCAGGTGAAGAACACCTTCGAGGCGGTGTGCGATCGGATCCGCTTTCTGTTTGGCAAGATGGAATACGCCCCTATTGTTCCGGTCAGCGCCCGGGACGGAACCGGCGTTGACAAGCTCCTTGATACGGCGCTGAAAATGTACCGCCAGCTTAGTACCCGCATTGAAACCGCGGCCCTGAATCAGGCGCTGGAAAAATGGCTGGAGGAATATCCGCCCCCCATGGGCCCCCAGACCCGGTTCAAGGTAAAATACGCGGTCCAAAGTTCGGACAATCCGGTGAGTTTTATTTTTTTTGTTTCCCGTCCCCAGGCGGTGGGCGAAGCCTATATTTCGTACCTGCGAAACCGGATCCGGCGGGATCTGGGGTTTTCCCTGATCCCCGTTTCGATAGAACTGCGGGCTTCCGGGGAAAAAGCCAAAAGGACATGAGATGGGTTCCTTCGGGATTGGCGACGTTGCGCGCCTGCTCCAGGTCAAGGTTCACGTCATCCGGTATTGGGAGCGGGAGATCCCCCTGATCCAGCCGAAGAAAGACCGGCAGGGGAAGCGGCATTATTCCGGCAGGGATATGCAGATCCTCCTTCGCCTGAAATACCTGCTCTACGAGCGGCATTTTACCGTGGAGGGGGCCCGGGAAGAACTGTACCGGGAACTCGCCGGGGATTTTCAGGATCTCCGGGCCGGGATTGCCGCCCTGCGCCGGGAACTGCTGGATATGTATTATCTGGTCAGCCCCGGCGGGAATGATGCGCCGGAAGGCCACTTCCGGTGAATTTGTTCCCGCCCCTTTCCCCCGAAAGCCGCCGGATCCTTGACGGGCTGCCCGGCCTGGTGGACAAGGTTTTTCCTCTGCCCAACCGGTTCCGTCCTTCGCTGCCCCGTGATGTGGCGGAACTTTCCCGGCTCCTCACCGGCGGACGGGGTGACCGGGCGGCCTCTTATCCGGGGCAGCCCAAATTCCTTTCCGCCTATCTCCGGTACTTTCTTCCCTGGAACCTCTACCGCCTTTGCCGCCTTCTCCCGTCCCTGCCCCTTTCCCTGCATGACGGGGATGCCCTTGTTGACCTCGGCTCCGGCCCCCTGACTTTTGCTGCGGCCCTCTGGATTTCCCGGCCCGATCTGCGGGGCCGGGCCCTGGAATTCCGTTGTGTCGATCAGTCCGGGGCGGCCCTGGACGCGGGGAAAGAACTATGTGCCGCCCTTTTCGGAAACTCCTCGCCGTGGAAAATAAAAACCATCCGGGCCGTCCTTGGAGCCCCCGGATCGGGCGCCGGAGGCCGGGCCCACGACCGGGGGCTGTACGGCCCGCCCGCCCGGCTGGTCAGCGCCATCAATTTTTTTAATGAGCTATACGAAGACATCCCCCACAGCGATGGCGCGGGCCTCCACCGTTTCGCGGACAAACAGGCCCGGCTCCTTTCATCCCTGGCCGCGGAAGACGGCGCCCTCCTGGTCATGGAGCCGGGGGTTCCCCGGTCCGGAGAATTTACCGCCGCCCTGAGATCGGCCCTTCTGGACCGGGGAAGGCCGCCCGCCGCGCCCTGCCCCCACGCCGGAGCCTGCCCCTGCCCCGGCAGGGCCGGCGAAGGCCGCGGCAGGGCGGGCGGCAAACCCGGCGACCGGCTCGCCGCGACCTTTGACCGCTACGGCGGCGGGGGAAAAGGCCGCTGGTGCCACTTTGCTTTTGAAACCGCGGACGCCGCCCCTGCTTTGCAAAAGCTTTCCGCCGCCGCGGGCATCCCCAAGGCGCGGGCGGTTTTGAGCTTTATCTACAGCGGTGCGGCCCGGCCCGGCCCGGCCCGGCTCCCCGGCCTGGATCACGCCGGAAACCGCAGCGCCGCCGCAGACCGCGCCAGGGAAGCTGGAACCGGAGCCGCCGCAGGGCTCCCGGCGCTGCCGGTACGAATTATTTCCGATCCCTTTCCGCTGCCTTCCGGCGGGGCCGGGGCAGGCCGCAACAGGGCGGGCGGCAAACCTGGCGACCGGCCCGGCGGCGCCGCGGTCTTTGGCCGTTACGGCTGCGGCGAAAAAGGGCTGGTTTTGATCCGTGGCCGCCGGGAACTGATGGCCCGCTATGAATCCGGGGTTCTGGCGGAATTTGTTCTTCACGGGGCGGAAAGGCGGGACCCCAAAAGCGGGGCGCTGGTGCTGGATTCAAACGCGATCCCGTAAAAGAAGTTTCGGATTTTTTTTGATAAATCTCCGGGGGGAGGAGAACCGGAACTCCGGGATTTTTTCCAATCTGGCGCCGTACCAGCCGCATGGCGTTTCATGCTGGATTTTTTTTCCCCCTGTTTCTATAGTAGAAGCATGAAGGCTTTTTGTAAATTTGCGTATAGAGTGATAACGCTTTTCGGGATACTGGTGTTTGCCGCCTCCTGTTCGCCCGCCGGCAGCCGGAACGCGGACCGGAATAATCCTGCCCAGGAAAGCGCCGGGGAGGACGAGGAGGCTGCGGACCTGGCGGAGGCCATAGCCCGGCTTTCCCGGGATGATACAGAGGTGGCCGCCGAGGGTGTTTTGGCCCAGACTCTCGCCGCCGCGGAGATACCTGGTGATCTGTCCCGGCGGATCGTCAATTCCGCAGTGGAGAGCCCCGGATTCATTCTGGAACTCCTGGCTTGCCTGGAAGGAGACCCGTTCCTCTACAGGCTGGCGGACAAACAGCACGGCCTTCCTGACGGCTACGAACCAGAAGACCTGGTTGAACTCAAGGGCGGTTCCTATCAGATAAACCGGCAGGGGCTCCTGCTCCGTGCCGCCGCCGCCCGGGCCCTGGAAACCATGGCCGCCGCCGCCCGGGCCGAAGGGGTAACGCTCATCGTCTCGTCGGCCTACCGTTCCCATGAGTACCAGGCTGAGGTGTACGCCCGGAACGTCCGGGAATCGGGGCGGGATACCGCGGACCGTGAATCGGCCCGGCCCGGCTACAGCCAGCACCAGATGGGCCTGGCGGTGGACTTCGGTTCCATCGACGATTCTTTCGCCCAAACCCCGGCGGGCCGGTGGATACTGGCCAACGGCAGCCGCTTCGGATGGTCCCTTTCCTTTCCCGACGGCTACGAAGCGGTTACCGGCTACCGCTGGGAAAGCTGGCATTACCGCTACGTGGGGACCGATCTGGCCGCCTTCACGGACGCATGGTTTGGCGGTATCCAGCAGTACGCCCTGCGCTTCATTCACGAATGGGAACTGGCATTCGGGCGGGATTTGTAAAGCGGGAGAAGGGAGGAGCCGCCCGGACGAAAACGGACAAACTCCTCACTTCCCCGCCATCTTTCTCAGCGCTTTCAGTTCGATGGCAATCATCACCGCAGTCAGGAGAAAGGAAAATCCGTCCGCCACAGGAGCGGCGGCCACGACTCCCCAGAGACCCCAGATTTTTCCGAAGATCAGGATACAGGGAATCAGGGCGATACATTGGCGGAGGGTGGTAAGAAAAATTGAAACCCTGGGTCTCCCGGTAACAACAAACATATTGGCGGCCACGATCTGGAAACCATTGAGGGGGAAGAGCAGCAGCATGACCCGCAGCGCCCAAACCGAGAACCGGAACAACTGCGGGCTCCCATCGGGGGCGAAGAGTTTAACCAGGGCCAACGGGAAAATTTCTCCCAGCGCAAAACCGAGGGTGCAGATTGCGGTGGCGGCGGCAGTTGCTCCCAGCCAGGCCCGGAAGACCCGGCCATATTTTTTCGCCCCGTAGTTGTAACCCAGAATGGGCTGGGCTCCCTGGTTGATCCCGAAGACCGGCATGAGGATCAGCATGGCGATAGAGCCGTTGATACTCATCCCCGAAAGGGCGATGTCCCCGCCGTTCTCCGTTCCCAGAGCTTCCTGGCCGTACCAGCCCATGCTGGTATTGTAGAGGAGCTGAACCCCGGACATGATAAACTGGAGCAGGAACTGGGCGGATCCAAAGGCCATGATCTGGCCGATGATCCCCAGACTGGGCCTGAAGCTCCGGGGCCGGAGTTTGATAACCGTCCTTCCCCGGATGTTAAAGGCGACGATCCAGATCGCCGAAACAAGCTGGGAAATAATCGTCGCCCAGGCGGCCCCCTCCACTCCCCAGTGAAAAATAAAAATAAAAACCGGATCCAGGATTGTATTCAGCACCGCACCGAGGATCATGCTGACCATGGTAACAACGGGGAAGCCCTGGGCCCGGGTACAGTGGGAAAAGCCGAAACCCACCATCATAAAAGGCGAACCGTACAGGATGATCCTGAGGTAGCGGCGGGCGTAGTCCAGCGCCTGGCTGTCCTCCTGCGCGCCCAGCACGGAAAGAACCGGCTCCAGAAAAACGAGCCCCAGTCCCATCAACAGGAAGCCCACAACCGCCAGCAGAACCAGGCAGTGGTTCAGGGCGTTTTCCGCCTCCTGCCGCCGCCCCTGTCCCAGGCGCATGGAGATCATGTTCGCCGATCCGACGCCGAAAAGCATGGCGAAGGCCATGGAAACCGTCATCAGGGGCAGAACCAGGGAAAGGCCCCCCAGAGCGATCTCGTTTACCCCCCGGCCCACGAAAATCCGGTCTACTACATTGTAAAGGGCGTTCACCAGCATACCGGTAACCGCGGGGATGGAAAAGCGGACAAGCAGCCTGCCTATTGGCTCCGTCCCCAGCCGATCCGCCGCATCGCCCCGCGGCCGGGCCGGATGTTTTACCTGTTCAGTTTCGTTTTCGTTTTTGTATATGGCGCCAGACACGTTGATAACCTCTTTTTTCAGGATAGTTTAACAGACCAAAAGATACAACTGCGGGGGCCTGCCGCATCACCGTTTTCCCGTTCACAATCAGGTTTCGGGCCTGGGAACCTGCAGTGTTTTGCCGCCCGCCATACTATTGATAAAACATGACGGATTGGGATAGACTTGTGGGGCAAATATGGATAAGCAGCATGAAAGCCGGGACGCCGAGGCCCGGAGGGACACATCCCGCCGGACAGCGGCTCATTGGGCTGATGAAACCGCGGCAAAGATCATCCGGGAAAAGGGCGAGAAGGAACAGTATACCTGCGCCTCGGGCATCACCCCTTCGGGGACGGTGCATATCGGCAACTTCCGGGAGATCATCTCCGTAGACCTGGTGGTTCGGGCCCTGCGGGATCTGGGTAAAAAAGTCCGGTTTATCTATTCCTGGGACGATTACGACGTATTCCGCAAGGTGCCGAAAAATATGCCCCGGCAGGCGGAACTGGAAAAGTACCTCCGCTTCCCCATCACTATGGCGCCGGACCCCTGGGGCCGGGACGCAAGCTACGCCCGGCATCACGAGGTTGACGTAGAGACCATGCTTCCCCTGGTGGGGATAGCGCCCGAATACCTCTACCAGGCCGAACGTTACCGGGCTTCCGTATACGCGGAGGGAATTCAGAAGGCCCTGAAACACCGGGACGCCTTAAAAAGCATCCTCGATAAATACCGGGATGAAGAACACAAAATCCAGGGTGAATGGTGGCCCCTCAGCGTCTTCTGCGATGCCTGTTGCAGGGACGATACGGACATCGATGGCTGGGACGGGGAATGGGGCCTGAGTTACCACTGCAACTCCTGCGGTCATAAAGAAACAACAGACCTTCGCGGCGCCAGGGGGGTCAAGCTGGGCTGGCGGGTGGACTGGCCCATGCGCTGGGAATACGAGCAGGTTGATTTTGAACCCGCCGGCAAGGATCACCACAGCCAGGGGGGCAGTTTCGACACCGCCCGCCATGTGTGCAAGGACGTGTACGGCTGGGACGCGCCGGTAACGTTCCGGTATGACTTTATCGGTATCAAGGGCGGGGCGGGCAAAATGTCCAGTTCCTCCGGGCGGCTCTACGATCTCTCGGATTTATTAAAAGTTTACACCCCCGAACTGGTCCGCTACCTTTTTGCCGGAACCCGGCCCAACACGGAATTTACCATTTCCTTTGATTTGGACGTGATCA
Organism: Treponema sp.; assembly: GCA_031266075.1. Lineage (GTDB taxonomy): Bacteria > Spirochaetota > Spirochaetia > Treponematales > Breznakiellaceae > JAISAN01. The sequence continues at coordinate 11,646 of JAISBS010000012.1, read as the reverse complement.
AAATTTACGAGGATTACGACAAGACCGAGCGGATTGCCTGGAAAATCGAAGCGGCCAGGGATGAGGCGGCCTATAACCGGGAACGGCGGATCTACGAGCTTTCCCAGGTTGAAGTTTCCCCGGAAGGAAAAACCCGCTTCCCCCAGGTGCGGCCCGTTCAGGTTCCCTTCCGCCACCTCTGCAACCTGATCCAGATTGCCGGCGGCGACATCGGGAAAACCCTGGAGGGGCTGGAAAAGGCCGCCGCGGCTACGGATAAACCCCTGACGCCGGAACAATGTGCGCCGCTCCGGGCCCGGACGATCTGCGCCAAATACTGGGTGGAGGAATGTGCTCCGGAGGAATTCCGCTTCCGCCTGCGGCTTCCGGGCGAACGGGCGGAACTGTCGGCGCCGGAGGCCGCCGGAATCCGTGCCCTCCGGGAGGGAGTCGTCTGCCAGATAGAAACCTTTACCGACGACAAGTCCTGCGCCGAGGCGATCTACGGGGCCGCGGAAACGGCGGGCCTTGACGGTAAGGCGCTGTTCCGCGCCGCCTACCAGGCCCTGATCGGCAAAGATCAGGGGCCCCGGCTGGCCAGTTTTCTCCGGTCTATCGAAAAGGAACGGTTGCTGGAAATTTTGGCGGACTATTCATAAAGATGAAAAAAATAACTTTTTTACATAGAGAAAGGGCATTGGGTACGGAGGATTTATGCTCCCTCCGTACCGTCTGCTCAACCGGTTCATGGAATTCTTCCTGTCAGTCCTCGTGCTGGCGGACTTTATTGACAAGAACCTGTTTTTCCAACAGAAGCTCTTCGGTTTCCTGGGGGATATGGTCGTCGGTGTAGACCGCCGTAACCTTTTCGGTTCGTACCAGCCCCAGGACACCCTGCTGGAGAAATTTTTCCGATTCGGTTAGTACAATAACCTGCCGGGCGTGCTCCGCCAAATCCTGTACCGTTTGAGCCCGCATATGGTCCTTTCCGGTAAACCCAAATTTGGGGGCGAAACCGTCGGCGCCGATGAAAAACTTGTCGGAAAAGAACACCTCGGCGCATTTCCGCGTCATGGGCCCCACCAGAACCTGGGATTTGTTCTGGTAATACCCCCCCAGCAGAATCACCTTCCCGTAGGGAGCGTGGCGGACAAAGTTGGCGATGAAGGCCGAGTTGGTAACAATGGTGATATCTTTCTTGGTGTTGGCCAGTTCTTCCGCCAGCAGGGCGCAGCAGGAACCGGATTCGATCATCACCGTTTCGCCTTCTTCCACCGTAGCTGCCGCGGCCTGGACGATCCGTTTTTTGGCATCGTAATGAAAAGCCATCCGTTTGCCCACATCGTCCTCGCCGTCGATACTGGCATATCCGTGTTCCCGGCGTATCAGGCCCCGTTCCTCAAGCTGATCCAAATCTTTCCTGACCGTTACCTGGGAGACATCCAGCATCTCTGCCAAAGTGGTTACCTCTACCCGTTTGCTTTTGCTCAGGGCTTCCAAAATCTTCGTGTGTCTGTTCGTCATGGTCTTATCCTCGCTTTTACTGGTTTTTTGGCAGCGCTGCTTTCAGGAGGTCTTTTAACAGCCTCCTTATACCTAAAAGATACAAAATTTACCAAAATAGTCAAGAAAAAACGTTTCATTTGAAGTGTTTTTTGTCAAAAAAGTTTACGTTTGAATCAGAATTTCTTCCGAATTCTTCCATAAATGAAGCGCTCCGCCTGATTCATGGAGCTTTTTTGCCTGTTTTTTACCTTTTTTACCTTATTTTTGTACATATTGAAACGCTACAGCTCCAAATCCCTGGTTTCAACTTTTTTTACCGCGTAATCGGCAAATTCGGCGATCTTCATAGGGGGAAGCTGCGCTTCGTTCCGAAGCTTGCCGTCCCGGAGGCGGATGGATACCGTGCCTTCATCGGCCTCCCGCTGGCCTACCACCAGCATATAGGGGATTTTCCGGTTCTGGCAGTCCCGAATCTTGGCGTTGAGCCTGCTGTCGTCCAGTTCAGTGGAAACCCGGAGGTCGCATCCGCTTTCGCGGGACCTGGCCCGGAGTTCTGCGGCAACCTTTTTGGCGTAGTCGTTAAAACCCTCCGCCACGGGGATCACGGCGATCTGCTCCGGGGCGATCCACACCGGAAAGGCCCCGCCGAAATGTTCGATGAGGACGCCGAAGAACCGTTCCAGAGAACCTAAAAGGGCCCGGTGGACCATGTAGGGCCGCTTCTGTTTACCGTCGGCGTCCACAAAGGTCATGTCAAAGCGCTCAGGCTCGTTAAAATCGAACTGGATGGTGGTCATCTGCCATTCCCGGCCCAGCGCGTCCTTGATCTTCAGGTCGATTTTGGGGCCGTAGAACGCGCCGCCCCCTTCGTCAATTTCATAGGCCAGCCCCTCGGCGGTTACGGCATTGCGGAGGCTTTCCAGCGCCTGATCCCAGCGGGACTGCTCCCCCACCGAGTCGGCGGGTTTGGTGGCCAGGTAGGCCTTTATATCGGTGAAACCGAAAACCTGCCAGATCCACAGGCTGAACCGGAGAACCTCCCGGATTTCACCCTCGATTTGATCGGGGGTGCAGAAAATGTGGGCGTCGTCCTGGGTAAAGCCCCGGACCCGCAAAAGGCCGTGGAGGACGCCGCTGCGCTCGTAGCGGTACACGGTGCCCAGTTCCGCCCAGCGCAGGGGCAGATCTCGGTAACTGCGGCCCCTGTTTTTGGAGATCATGATATGAAAAGGACAGTTCATCGGTTTGATGATGTAGTCCTGTTTGTCTATCTCCATGGGGGAGTACATATTCCCCTTGTAGAAACCCAGGTGGCCCGATGTTTCCCAGAGCCAGCTTTTCCCGATATGGGGAGTATAGAGAATTTCGTAGCCGTTCCGGTAATGTTCTTTCCGCCAGAAGTCCTCGATAGCCACCCGCATCCGGCCCCCGTTGGGGTGCCAGTAGATGAGTCCCGCGCCGGCCTCCTCATGGATGGAGTAGAGGTCCAGTTCCTTGCCTACCCGTCGGTGGTCCCGTTTTTCTACCTCTTCCAAAAAGGACAGATGGGCCTTGAGGTCCTTGGGGTTTTCCCAGGCGGTACCGTAGATCCGGGTGAGCATGGGCTGCTTCTCGTCCCCCCGCCAATAGGCCCCGGCGATATTCCGGAGCTTAAAGGCCGCAGAGTTGATCTCCCGGGTGTTTTGCACATGGGGGCCCCGGCAGAGGTCCGCCCAGAGGGTCTTCCCCCCGGCATCCCGGTTTTCGTAGATGGAAATTTCCTCATCCGGGGGAAGTTCCTGTATCAGTTCGATTTTGAAGGGCTCCGCGGCGAAGCGTTTCAGGGCCTCTTCCCGGCTGACGGCGACGCGGACAAAGTCCTGCCGGGAATCGATGATCCGCTTCATTTCTTCCTCGATCCGGGGGAGATCTTCGGCGGTGATGGGGTTGGGCAGATCAAAATCGTAATAAAAGCCGTTTTCTATAGAAGGGCCGATGGCGACTTTGGTTCCGGGGAAAAGCCGGGTTACCGCCTGGGCCATGACGTGGCTTACCGAATGGCGGACGCGGTCCAGTTTTTCCTGGGCGATATTTTTGTCGGACATGAATACCTCACACCAAATAGAGTTGTTTAAAAACTTCAGTTTTTGAACAACTTCCGCTTAAAAGCAGCAAAAATGCGGAGCATTTTGCGAGACTTGTGAAATAACCAACCGGGTTATTTCACAAGTCCAATATAGCGGGGAAGAAAAATGGCCCGTACCCTAAGAGTCCCACACCGGGGGGCCGGGAGTCAAGGGGATAGCGTGTGCGCCGGGGACGCCAGGGACGCGGATTTATGAGTAATTTAGTAATAAATTTTTCACCAGACCCTTGACCTCCGGCGGGAAATTGACTACCTTTATAATATACTGATGATGCGGTTACGGCGCATTCGTAAGCTTCTTGTTTACATAAACCGTAATTCATTTGGGCATCCTGCTTTGCAAATCCGTGTTGTCAGGTGGCCTCCCGGGTTTCCTCACCTCCTTTTCCCGGGAGGTTTTTTATTTTTCCCCGTCTATTATGCGTTTTATCCCGCCGGCCTTGCATAAAAAGTCAAAATCGGCTTTAATAATGACATTATTTAATATTTTGTCATTATTGACGGGAGAAACTATGGAAAATGTGCAAAAAACGGAACAGACGCTGCCCCTGATGCTTCGGGATCGGGTCAGGGAATGGCCGGATATTACGGCCCAATATGTGAAAAACCGGGCCGGGGACGGCAAAACCAGCTTCAAGCCGAAAAATTACCGCCAGTTTTACGATGAAGTCCGGTTCGCCGCCGGGGGGCTGCTGGAACTGGGCTGCCGCCGGGGGGATCATATCGGTATTATCGCCGACAACCGCCCCGAGTGGATGGTTACCGATTTTGGCGTTCTGGCTATCGGCGCGGTGGATGTGCCCAGGGGCTGCGACGCCACGGCGCAGGAGATCACCTATATTCTGGGGATCACCGGATGCGTGGCGGCCTTTGCGGAAAACACCAGGCAGGTTTTGAAGATCCTCGCCTGTAAGCCGGAATTACCCGGCCTGAACACCCTGATCACCTACGACCCGGTGGATGAATCCGCGGAAAAGGCCGCCGAAGCGGCGGGGATCCGGGTCATCTACTTTCCCAGCCTTATCGCGCTGGGCCAGAAACACGAGGCCCTGAAACCGGGGAATGTGGAGGCGGAGATGGAAAAGGGCCGCAGGGAAGACCTGGCCACCATTATCTTTACCAGCGGCACTACCGGGGAGCCCAAGGGGGTTATGCTTTCCCACGGCAACTTCCTCTGCCAGCTTCCGGGCTTTGAACTGGTTTTTGAGGTAAAACCCGGCGACATCTGGCTTTCGGTTCTGCCGGTCTGGCACGTGTACGAGCGGGCCATCGAATATATCATCTTTGGTTCCGGCAGCGGCATCGCCTATTCAAAGCCCATCGCCACGATACTGATGGAAGATTTCCGGATCATCCGGCCCCAGTGGATGGTCAGCGTACCCAGGGTCTGGGAGGCGATCATGGACGGAATCTACCGGAACGTTAAACAACTGGGGGGTTTGCAAAAACATTTTTTCGATTTTTTTGTGTCCTTTGGCCTTATGTATACTTACTTCAAAGACTTGACCTTCGGGCTGCTGCCGAATTTTCATGGCCGGCTCCGGGTCCTGGATACGGTGATGGGCTTTTTCCCCTGGCTGCTCCTGGCCCCGGTGCAGGGCCTTGCGACCCTGCTGGTCTTTAACCGGATCAAGGCGAAGCTCGGGGGCCGTTTCCGGGCGGGGCTCTCCGGCGGGGGGAGCCTGCCGGCCAGGGCGGACCACTTCTTCAACGCCGTGGGGCTGCGGCTCCAGGAAGCCTACGGCCTTACGGAAACGGCCCCCATTGTAACGGCCCGGCGCTGGAAAAAAGCCCGGCGGGGGACCATCGGCCAACTGCTCCTTAACACCGAAGCCAGGGTGCTGGACGACAGGGGCCGGGTTCTGCCGCCGGGCCACAACGGGATCATCCACATCCGGGGCAGCCAGGTGATGGCGGGCTATTACCAAAGGCCGGAGGCTACCGCGGCGGCGCTTTCCCCCGACGGCTGGCTCAATACCGGGGACATCGGCATGATGACCCACGACCATGAACTGCGGATCACCGGGCGGGCCAAGGACACTATCGTCCTTCGGGGGGGCGAAAATGTGGAACCTGTTCCCATTGAATGTAAACTGCGGGGAAGCGAGTACATCTTCCAGTGCATGGTGGCGGGCCAGGATCAGAAGTACCTGGCCGCCCTGATCGTGCCGGTGCAAAGCGCCGTCATGGCTTTTGCGGAGGAAAACAATATCCCCATTGTTGACTATGAACTGCTCCTCCAGCAGCCGGAGATCAACGGGATCATCGCCGCCGAGGTGGCGAATCTGGTAGGCCCCAAAACGGGGTTCAAGCCCTTTGAGCGGGTCTTCAAGTTCCGCCTGATCCCCGGCCCCTTTGAGCCGGGCAGAGAGCTTTCCGGCAAGCAGGAACTGCTCCGCCACCGGATCAGCGCCCGCTATGCGAGGGAGATCCACAGCCTCTTCAAGCCGGGGTCCTAGGGGATTCCGACGCGGCAGGATCCCGGAAATCTGTCGCACTTGTGGATTTTTGTATAGCGTTGTTCAGAAACGAGAGTTTCTGAACAACGCTATTATTTTCTGCTCATAAGAAAAAAGACACATAAAATATCTAAACCTATTCCAACAAAAGCGCCAATAATTATTCCAATAATGGCAAATAAAACACTTTGTCCAAAATAGTTGCCCATACGATAACCAACAAGTGCCCCTGCAATAGCACAGCAAATGAGGATTATCCAAAGAAAAAGCTTCATCAAATTCTCCAAAATTTTTTATGCAGTAGAGTTGTTTAAAAACTTCAGTTTTTGAACAACTTCCGCTTAAAAACAGCAAAAATGCGGAGCATTGAAACCCGCAGGGTTTCTTGTGCGACTTGTGAAATAACCAACCGGGTTATTTCACAAGTCCAGTTTCTTTTCTCAATATTTGAGGCTGTTCCAAAAATACGGTTTTTGGAACAAGCTTATGGGAACCTCTGAAAACCCCGGTTGGGTTTTCCTTATTTTACATAGTTTATATTCCTCAGACAATGGACTTGTGAAATAACCCGGTTGTATGCCTGAAAAAAAAGTGGGGGTAGCGGAAGACTTGCTCCGGGCCGAAGGCCCTCCGCAAGTCTTTATGGTGGGGCAAGGCTGGAGACGAGGGGGAGCAGCGTAAAAAAGGCTTGTTACCGGGTAACCACTGGTTTACCTTTCACATCAACAGTGCTTCCCCTTCTTAACTTGTTGACCGTGTATAATGAACTGCTAGAAACTCCACTGCTGCCGAAGGCGCAGGAGACCCAGGGGGCCGGTTCTGCGGCAAAGTCTGCATTGCTCCAGACTTCGTTCAGGCGGAACCGGTGGCCGTTCTGTCCGGCGTCAGCGCCGTAGGCCCTCAGGTGGGAGGAGAGCCCCTCTGTTGCAGCCAGCCCCAAACCGCTGTTGAAGTAGCTGCCCCACTTGCCGAGGATCAGGGCTTCTGCGATAATGGGGAAGTTCCGAAAACCCAGTCTGGGTTTTCGGAACAGAGGCATTTGGGAATGGGACACCGGTTTTTTTTACTTCCTGTTCTATTGACTCTGGCGGCGCTTTTCTCCTGCGGGAAAGGGCCGCCCCGGTTTCTGTTTCCCGATGGTCCGGCTCTCTCAGGCGATCCGACCCAGCACCGCCCCCAGGAGGACCGGGAGCTTGCCCGCATAGCGGAAGCCGCCCGGAACTCCCTGCCGGTTTTTTTCCGCCGCCTCCAGAGCCCCCTGCCCGGGGACGGCAATTTCCGCATTAAATACCCCCTAAGGGCGGATCCGCCCAGCGGGTTCAGCCGGGAGCAGGTGTGGCTTTCGGACATTCGTTTTCAGGACGGACGGTATTCCGGCTCCCTTGCCAGCGCCCCCTACTATATTTCCGGCCTTTCCCGGGGTGATACGACAGTCGTTGATATAGAAGAAATCACCGACTGGATGTTCACCCAGGGAGGAAAAATAACGGGGGGCCGGTCCATTAAATTTTTTCTGGAACAGATTCCCGAACACGAGCGGGATGAGGAACAGCGGCGCATCCTGGAAATGTTTGAAACGGATTGAAGGGAAGCTCCGAAAACTCCGGTTGGGTTTTCAGGGCTTCCTCGAAGAAGAACGGGAAAAACAGGATGCCGGCGGCGCGGCCTGGCGGCGCCATCCCCCCATCCCACTGTCAACAAGTTAAGAAACGAGTCCACGAATGGACGCTAATTTTCGCGAATGAAGAAACAATATTCGCGTTCATTCGCGTAATTCGCGGACTTTTTTCTTCGCCGAACTCACATTAAGAAACATGAATCCTTAACTTGTTGACAGTGTCCCCCATCCCCCGTTCACCGGTAAAAGCACCGAATCCAATGGCCGCGGGCCGCTTCCCGCAATGGGGGATGTTCGCTGAAACATTGCTCCGAAGCCAGGGGGCAGCGGCCCGCGAAGGAACAGCCTTTTCCGCGGCTGCCCTCATCTGCCGCCTGCCCTCCCGTCCCGTCGCCAAGCCGGGCCGCACCGCCGGGTTGCGCCCTGCCGCCCGTCCCGCCGCCGCCGAGGTTCCCCGCCGCGCCGCCAAGCCGGGCCGGGCCGCCGGCCTGCACGCTGTCCGCGCCGGCCCCGGCTACCGATGAAAAAAGCAGTTCCGTGTAGGGGTGGAGCCCTGTCCGGTACAGTTCCGCCGCCGGGGCCTCTTCCATCAGTTCCCCCCGGTACATGACGCCGATGCGGTCACAGAAGTAACAGGCCACCTTCAGATCGTGGGCAATAAACAAAAAGGACAGATCCCGTTTTGACCGGAGATCCAGGAGCAGGTTGAGAATCTGGCCCTGAATAGAAACGTCCAGGGCGGATACCACTTCGTCGCAGATTAAAAGTTCCGGCTTCACCAGAAGGCCCCGGGCAATGGAAATCCGCTGCCGCTGGCCCCCGGAGAATTCCTGGGACCGCCGTTCCAGATCCGCCCGGTTCAGCCCCACTTCCGCAAGGATCGCCGCCGCTTCTTCCCGGAGCCCCTTTTCCCCCAGTCCCCGCAGGGCGGCGGAACGGCGGCACCCTGAGACCAGCACCTCGTACACATTCATCCGGGGGTTCAGGGAACGGGCGGGATCTTGAAAAATGTAGCGCACCTTTTCCCGGTACGCTTTCAGCTCCGCCTTTTTCAGGGAGCGGACATCAATGCGATCAAGATCGCCGCGATCCTGATCACCGCGATCCTGAAAAAGAATGTCCCCGCCATCGGCCTCGTACATCCGCACCAGCAGCCGGGCGGTGGTGGTTTTCCCGCAGCCCGATTCCCCCACCAGGCCGTAGCTTTCGTTTTTGCCGATAGCGAAGGACAGATCGTTCACCGCGTAGACAAAACGCCCGAATCGGGCGAAAAACCCGGCCTCCAGGTTAAACCGTTTTTCCAGATGGGATACGCTGATTAGGGCCATGCCGGTCCCTCTTCCGCCTCAAGGACGCAGCGGAACTCATGGCCGCCCCGGAACGGCATTCCGGTTTTTCCCCCGGCTTCTTCCCCGGCAGCCGCTCCGGCAAGCCGCCGGCCTTCGCGGTCAAGCGGCGTCAGGGGCGGCGCAACGGCGCCGCATACGGCCCTGGCAAAACCGCAGCGGGGGGCGAAGGGGCAGCCCGCTTCCGGTTCCGAAGGATCCCGCACCCTGCCGGGGATAGTCCGCAGCCGCTCCTTTGAATAGTGGCTGCCGAACCGGGGGGAAGCGGCCAGCAGGGCTTTGGTGTAGGGGTGGCGGGGCCGGTCGCCCCCTTCGTCCGGGCCGGAAAAAATTTCCGCCGGCCCCGATTCCATAATCAGCCCCCCGTACATCACCAGAATCCGATCCGAAATTTCCGCCACCAGGTCAATATCGTGGCTGATAAAAATAATGGAAATCCGCCGCCGTTCCCGCAGATTTTTCAGGAGCCCCACAATCTGTTTTTGAATGGTAACGTCCAGCGCGGTGGTAGGCTCATCGGCAATCAAAAGCTCGCAGCCCTGCGCCAGAGCCAGGGCGATCCCAATCCGCTGTAACTGGCCCCCGGAAAACTGGTGGGGAAAATTGGAAAGCCGTTCCCGACTCTGGGGCAGCCCCGTCTCGGCCAGAAGAGCCGCCGCCTTTTCCAGCGCGTCCTCCCTGGCAATCTCAGGCTCGCTGTTCCTGAAAGTCTCCCAAAACACGTTCCCCATATTCTGCAAAGGATCGTAAGACCGCCCCGGCTCCTGATAAATCAGGCCGATCTTTTTCCCCCGGTATGTCCTGAGCGTCCCGGCGTCCAGCCCCAAAAGCTCCCGCCCCTCATACCGGATCGACCCGGAAACCACGGCGTTCTTCGGCAGTAGCGACACAATAGCCTGAGTCCCCACGCTTTTCCCCGACCCGCTTTCCCCCACGATGCCGAGAATCTCCCCCCTTTCCAGAGTGTAGGAAATCCCCCGCACCGCCCCCGCGGAAATTTTCCCCCGCCCCCGGAACACCGGAAAGCTCACAAAAAGATCACGCACCTGAAGCAAAGAGGGGGGGCCGCTTTCCGTACTTTTTGTTACGGCCTCTGCCTTATCCCTGGCCCCCCCTGCGCTCCAGCCTTGCTCCGGACCTTCGGCCCGGAGCAAGGCTTCCGCTACCCCCCTGGCGGGAACATTCTGCGCGTCCGGCGGCTGACCCCGTTTTGGATTCAGGTTCGTAAAAAAAGGCAGAATTTTTCGGACCACAAAACCCCTCAGTCCCCGGTCTCCCTTTCTTCCCAACACATGGTAGGGATCATAAAAGTCCCGGAGGCAGTCGCCGATAAAATTGAAGGCCAGGGTAACGCCCAGGAGAAACCACACCGGGCAGAGAAGCCAGGGGTAGTTCTGCAAATTGGAGAGGGTAGAAATGTCCCGTTTGATCAGGCTGCCCCAGCTTACCGCCGGATCGGTGATCCCCAGCCCCAGATAGGAGAGGGTGGTTTCGGTCATGATAAAACCGGGAACGCTCAGGGCGATACTAACGATAAGAAGGCTGGCGATCTGGGGGATAATGTGGCCCGAGATAATCACCGGCGCGGGGATCATCTCCAGACGGGCGTTCAGCACAAATTCCTCCCGTTTGATGGCGTGTACCATGCCGCGGATAGTCCGTGCCGTACCGGGCCAGCCCACCAGCGACAGGATGATAGTGATCATGATATACGCCTGGCCCGAATCCATGTTGGCGGCCATGAGGGAACGAAGGAAGAGGATCAGGTACAGGCCGGGGATAAGCATAAAAAATTCCGAAAACCGCATGATCAGCCAGTCGCCGGCCCCGCCGAAGTAACCCGCCAGGCCGCCCAGAAGGATCGCCAGTACCAGCGAAATGGCGGTGGCCACAAAGCCAATGGTCAGGGAAATCCGGGAACCGTAAACGATCCGGGAAAAAACATCCCGCCCCAGATTGTCCGCCCCCATAAGAAACGCCGGATAAGCCCCCTCCTTTACCGTAAAGAGGTGGCGGCTCGCCGGAATAAGACCCCAGAGCCGGTAGGGCTCCCCCCGGCCCAGAAACGTAATCGTTTCATACTCCCCCCGGACCCGGGCGTACTTCCAGTTGATCCGGTTGATCACCCGTGCTTCCTGGGCCTGCAGCTTCCCGCCGTAAAACCGCACATTCGGCGGGTGATAGGTCTGTTCCGGGAACGAAGCCGTCGGGCTGTAGGGTGCGATAAATTCCGCGAAGGTCATAATCAGATACAGGAGAAGCAGGGCAATCAGGGAAACCATGCCCAGGGGCCGCAGTCGCAGGTAGACCAGGAATTTTTTCATGCTGTTCGGTATCCGGGATTCAGCCTATCATGGAACAAAATGGAAAGGAAAGGGGAGAAAGCGGCCCCGACTTTGAAACAACTCTATTGTGTTTTTTTACCGGCTGTTCAGATGCCAGGCTGCGGTTAGCTTGCGTAAATTTTCCCTATCCTCCATAATGGTTCCATGTTTTTTGGCAGTGGCAGGACAAAAGACAGCATACATCCAACGGCAAGCCGCGGGGGGGGGGGGGGGCCGGCGGGGGGGGGGGGGGGGGGCGGGCGGGGGGGGGGGGGGGGGGGGGGGGGGG
>JAISBS010000108.1 GCA_031266075.1 Treponema sp. | reverse complement strand
AACCCGGTTGGTTATCGCGGACTAAAGTCCGACACAAGTCTCGCAAGAAACCCTGCGGGTTTCAATGCTCCGCATTTTTGCTGCTTTTAAGCGGAAGTTGTTCAAAAACTGAAGTTTTTAAACAACTCTAGTTAAATTTAAACCCAAGCGCCAGGGAAAATTCAGCCCCCACTCCGTAAAAATCCGACTCGGCCCCGTTAAGAAATAATCCAAAAAGTTGTTTAACGTTTTTTTCCCGGCGTTCCCATTCGTCTGTTGGCAGGGGAAAAGCAAGTTTTCCCGTAAACCGCAGGTACAAATTTTTCGTTATATCCGTATCCAGGCCCAGTCCAAGTTTGATCCACATTTGATCCCACTCTTCTTTCCTGGCATCCCAGGCCGCATCCTGAAGGGTTTTATACCCATAGTCCGCCTGAATACTTGTCCAATAACTAAAACCGATCATGGGCGTTATCGCTATGTTCCTGCTGAGTTTCAGTGGGTATTTTAACAACAAACCAAAGTCAAAATACGATACATCTATGTTGTCGTATTCAAACTTAAAATCCATCGGACTGCCAAAATCGGCCCATTCGTAATCTCCGTAAAAGGCCCGGTAATACCCTATATCAAGCTCGAAGTATTGGACGTCAAAAAAGGCATATACGCCCCAATCCGCCCAGTGGTTTACGATATGGCCTGTTTTATAACCGGGAGCTTTAACGCTTAGCCCTTCCTGATACGGCAATACCGTTAAACCGCCCCCGGCAGAAAATTCAAGCGAAAAAAGCGCGGCGCCTAAACCGGAAAGTAAAATGAAAAGAGCGGTGAACCGTTTCATGATGATCCTCCAGATATTTGTATTCGTTGTGGAACAGGTTGAAAGGAACCGCCAAAGGCTTCAGTTTTTAGCGGTTTTCCTGGCTTAATGATATACCACTTTTTTCTTTTTGTACAACAAATTCGTGTCTGTCCACAAAGTGCGAACCTTCGGTTCGAGGTTACTTGGTGGACAGACTCAGATTCATCAAAAACCCGCAAGTTTTCCGCATCATCCGTTTGCCTGAGGGGAGCGCAGGGCGCGGTAGGCCCGGACTGCCCGGCGGGTGGAATCGAAGGCCAGATCGTCCAGGTTAAGCGCTTCGGGCCGAACAAAACGGATCCCGGCGATTTCATCCTCCGCCAGGCGCAGGTCGTTTCCGCCGAGGCCCGGCGCGGAGAGGGCGAAAAAAAGGTCGCAGGTATTGTAGGGGATGTTTTTGTAGGGATAGATGTTGGGGAACGAGGCGAAGAGGGTGAAGGCTTCATGATCAGGCCGGGGCGGTTCCCAGCCGATTTCTTCCCGTAGTTCCCGGCGAAGTCCCTCCAGGGCGCCTTCGCCGGGGTCAACAAAACCGCCGGGGAGGTCCAGCTTCCCTCTGCCGGGCTCCCTGCCCCGGATCAGGAAGAGTATCGCATCACCGGTATCGATAACGCAGCCAACCGCCGCGGCGGTGTTGTGATAATACACAAAACAGCAGGGGCAGTGAAACACTTTCCCCCCTTCAAAGCGGATCTCCGGGGAACCACAGGCGGGACAATAACGGAACATGGTTTGTTATACCCCGCCGGGCGGCGCATTGACAAGATTGCCCCGGCACTTGATTGCGTCTTTTCCCCGTGTTAGAGTTTGGCAGCAGGTTTCATGGGGGTGTTGTTCGGATGGAACGGATGGGCAGGAACAATTTCAGACGGAAAATCGCAGCCTTTTTTGTGTCATTCACGGCCTTTGGTTTTTTCTCCGGCGCGGGCCTGGGGGCGGAAGAATTTGTCTACCGGCAAGAAACCGGCGACCGCTACCGGAGCCTTTCCACTGTCCGGGAGGATGTGTATGTGGACCGGAAGCTGAGCCACCGGGCGGAAATATTAAACCGGATTGCGGTGGAAGTCCTGGATACGGCGGACGGTACGGGCCGCCACCGGGCGGTTTTTCAGACCTCCGAACGGTCCCTGGGGGCGGGCCTCAATGCCGGGGGGCGGAGCTTCCAGTGGGCCAGGGAATATGTCTCCGAATTTGACCGGGATCCCCTGGGTTATATCACCATAGACCCGGCGTACTTTATGCCCGTAGTGCGGAATGTGCCGGTTTTTCCGGGCCGTGATTTGAAGCCTGGGGAAACCTGGACCGCCGAGGGGCATGAGATGCACGACTTTCGGGACGGCTTTGGCATCGCTGAACCCTACCGGATTCCCTTCATCGCCCGGTATACCTTTCTGGGCAACCGGAGTTGGAAGGGGAAAATTTTCCCCGCCTTTTCCGTCAGTTACCGGATCTTTTTTGAACCCGGCGCGGCGCCGGGAAAAATCTGGCCCTCCCGGATCATCGGCTCTTCGGATCAAACCGTATACTGGGACCACGATCTGGGGCAGGCCAGGGCTTACGAAGAAAATTTCAGGATGGTCTTTACCCTTTCAAACGGCCAAACCATTGAATACCGGGGGAAAGCCTCGGCGGAGGTTCTTGAATCGTCCGGCATGGACAAGGAGAAGATCGTCGAGGAAATTGCCGAAGAAATTGCGCAGCTGGGTATTGAGAACGCCACTGTCCGGGCGGTGGATGACGGGGTTGCCATCAGCATGGAAGATATCCTGTTTGAAGCCGATACTGCCCGGATGCTCCCCGGCGAAGCGCAGAAGCTGAATCAGATTGCCCGAATCCTCCTCCGCTATCAGGATCGGGATATTCTGGTGGGGGGCCACACCGCCATGGCGGGAACTGAAGCGGGCCGGCTTGCCCTTTCCCGGGAACGGGCCGCGGTGGTGGCAGACTATCTGGCCGGTCAAAAAATCCGCAGTCCCGACCGGATCGTCGTTCGGGGCTACGGCGCGGAAAGGCCTGTGGCGGATAACCGCACCGAGGAGGGGCGGCGAAAAAACCGCCGGGTAGAAATCACCCTTTTGGAAAATTAGGCCCGCCGCCGGGCATTTGGAACTGACAGGCCAGGCTATTGGGCCGCGGGAAAAAATTGTGACATGACCGGCGGCGGGCTTTGCCTCCCCGCTGGGGATTTTGTCCAGCTATACCAGGGGGGTAGGGCGTAACAGCCGCTTGCAGGCAAGCGGCGTGCGCCCGGAGGGGGGGCGGGCGATCGGGCGGTGATACGGCAGGACGGTCCGGAAACAGCCCCCCCATCTATATTAAAAGGCTGTTTTTCGCTAATATACATCCCCATGAGAGATGACATCGGCGGAATTGCCTATGATCTGGACGGGACGTTCTACCCCAACTACCGGTTGAACCGTGCCCTGATCCCTTTTTTTCTGAAAGAATGGCCCTTCCTCCTGGCTTTCGGCAGGGCCCGGAGCATTATCCGGGCTGCCCAGGAACGAGGTGTTCCGGGGCCGGAACTGCCGCCCCTGCCGGATGCCGCGCCAAACTCCGGCCCGGACTTCTACGACGTGCAGGCCCGGCTGGCGGCCCGCATACTCCGGGCGGATCCGGCGGCGGTGAAAAAAAAGGCCGCCATCCTTATCTACCGGGGCTGGGAGCCCCACTTTAGGAAAATAACGCTCTTTCCCGGCGTTGCCGAAACCCTTGCCGCTATCCGGGCCGCAGGGTGCAGGCAGGGTCTTCTGTCCGATTTCCCCCCGGAGCGGAAACTGGAGTACCTGGGTCTCCGGGACTGTTGGGACGCGATCCTCTGTTCCGAGCGGACCGGCAGGCTCAAGCCGGATCCTCTGCCTTTTCAAAAAATGGCGGAGGCTCTGGGGCTTCCCCCGGAACGGATTCTCTATGTGGGGAACAGCCGCCGCTATGACATGGCGGGGGCGAAACGGGCGGGGATGAAAACCGCCCTCATCAGCTTTTTCCCCTTTTTTCAGGGCCGTTCCCGGGGCTCCGCGGATTTTATCTTCCATGACTATCGCCAATTGCTGAAATATGTGGTAACGTAATCCTCATGGGATTTTTTACCGTTGGAAACCTCATAACCCTGATCATTGTCGCCCTGATCCTCTTTCTCTACCGCCAGTTTGACCGGAGAAACCGCAGTCTGGAACGGGTGCGGAAATATGCGGACAAGGTCATGGGGGAACTGGACGCCTATGCGGCGGAAAAAGGGGCCTCCGTCAAGGACTTCGGGATCGCCCTGGAGGTGGAACGAAAATCCGCCGCGGAACTGATGAAGCGGCTCCAGGCCCTGACCGAACAGGAACTGGCGGAAAAGGCGGCGGCCATAGTCCGGCTGGAAGAGCGGCTGAACAATTACGACGCTTCCCTCAAGGAACTGGCGGGGATGACCGGACGGGTTCAGGAAAACCTGAGCCGGATCCGGGATGAATCGGCCTTTGTGGAGACGGTGGGCCGGCAGGCCGGGGAAGTCCGGGAAAAACTCAACGAAATGGAAAAAGACCTGGGGGGCCTTATGGCCCGCTTTGCACGGGAAAACGCGGAGGCCCTGGACAAGGCTGCCGGAGGGGTTCTTTCGGCGGTAAAGACCGAATTCAGAAACATGGAAAACCGGGCGGAAACCATTCAGCGGCAGGTAGAGGAACACCGGGCTGCGGTGGACCAGGTTGAACGGGACCGGGCGGCGAATCTGGCCCGTGATATGGATATGGTGCAGAAAACCCTCCGGGAGGCGGTGGAAAAAGCCGGAATCCGGGCGGATAAAATGGAAGAAGCGGCCCTGGTCAAGCTTCGGGATCAGGCCCAGGATCGGATCAACCGGCTCCACGGCGCCTGGGAGGAAAAACTCAAATCCGTCCAAGAGGGGGTTAAGGCCCGGATTGCCGAAATGCAGGAACAGATAAAACGTTTCCGGGACGAGTGGAAAGCGGGACAGGGGGAAATGGAGGCCGGGCAAAAACAGCGCCGGGAAGCCTGGGAACGGGATGTCGGGGAAATTGGAGCCCGGCTTGTGCAGCAACGGGAAGACTGGACCGCCCAATTTGCCGGTCAGCGGGAAACGCTGGGCCGGGACCTTGAGGAGCTTGAAACCCTGGTTGTCCGGCAGCGGGAAGACTGGACCGCCCAGTTCACCGGTCAGCGGGAAATGCTGGGCCGGGAAGTCCGGGAGCTTGAGGCCCTGATCGCCCGGCAGCGGGAAGACTGGACAGAGGCCCTTGCGGCCCAGCGGGAGGCGGCGGAACGGGAAATCCAGAGCCTTGAAGCCCAGTCCCGGCGGCAGGAAGAGGACTGGAACGCCGGTTTTGACGCCCGGCGGGAAGCGGTGGAACGGCAGTTCCGGGAACTGGAAGCCCAGGCCAGGCAGCAACGGGAAGACCTGAACGCCGCGGTTCAAAAACAGCAGGATGAAATTAAAGCGGCCATCAGCCGGCAGCGGGAAGAGCTGGGTTCCGCGGTTCAAAGACAGCAAGATGAGATCAACGCCGCCATAAGCGAGGAGCGGGAGACCCTGAACACCGCCGCCGCCCGGCAGCGGGACGAGGTGGGCGGTCTTATCGCCCAACAGCGGGACGAAATAAACAGCGCCATAGTGCAGCAGCGGGAGGCCTGGGCGGCCCTTTCCCGGGACCTGGAGCAGCAAATTTTGGACTCCTCTACCACGCGGCTTGAAGAATACCGGCAGGCCCAGGCCGAAGAATTCAAACAGCTTGCTGGTCTGGCTGACGACGCGGCCCGCCTTGAAGAAGAATTGCGTCTTTCCATGCGGGAGACCGTGAACCGGGTAAACGCCGATTTCGCCCGCTTTGAGCAGGACGCCGCCCGGGGCCGGGAAACCGCGGCGGCGGAATTTGCCGCCCAGGTGCAGGCCCTGCAAGCCGAAATGGAAGCGCTGGATCAGGAATTAAAGACCCTGAAAAGCCAGGCCAGCGAAAATGTATCGGAAAAACTCAAACTCTTTGAGGATGACTTTTTCAGCGGCCTGAACAAACGGAGCGCCGAAATTGATTTGCGCCTGGACGCATGGCATGACGATCTGGATCTCCGGCTTACCGAAATGGCAGACGCCGCGGCCAACGAGCGTCGTCAGGCTGAATTCCGCCTGGCCGAAGAAACGCGAAAAAACCTGAGCGATCAGGGTGAACGCCTGACGGTGGAACTGGAACGCCTCAAAAACGATGCCGGCGCCTTTGAAGCGGGGATCCGGGAGGAGATGCGGGGAGCGGACGAGAGCCGGCAGTCTCTGCAGGAGCAGTTGAAACACGATCTGGAAGAAACCCGCATAATGGCGGAAGATACGGCCAAAAACGAAATTGGCCGCTACAGCCTTGCCATGGCGGAAACCCTGAAACAGAACCAGCGGGAACTGGAGGAACGGCTTCAAAAAGTTACGGATCAGATGGAGGCGAAAAGCAGCGAGATTGGCGGCTTTATCGAAGATTCCCGGCGGAACATGGAAGAATGGCAGAACGGCCACCTTGCCCGGATCCGGGAACTGGACGCCTCCATGGATGAAGCCCGCCGCCGGATCCGGGAACTGACGGCGGAAGGCGATGAGCGCCTGTCCTCGGTGCGTTCATCTATTGATGATATCAGGAAGGAACTGACCGATCAGACCAAGCTGTTTGACAGGGCCGGGGATCTGCGGCTGGAACTGGAACGCCGCATTGAAGACCTGGGCGGCGATCTGGACCGGCTGGATCAACGGAAGAACGAGACCGCCCAGCTGGAAAACCAGTTTGAACGGATCAAGCGCCTGGGGGATGATGTAAACGCCAAGATGACCCGCTTCCTTTCGGAAAAACGCCGCATCGAGGTAATGGAAGCCGATTTTAACCGGCTTCTGCAAACTTCCCGGGCGGTGGAGGAAAAGCTCGTCCAGGTTTCTTCTTCCGACGACACCCTCCAGGCCCTCCAGGTTCAGATACGCCGCCTGGATGATGCGGTCAGGGAAACCGAAGAGAAGTACCAGCGGATTGAGCGGAAGAACCAGATACTGGAAGAAACCAATGACGGCATAGACCGGAACTTTAAGGTTTTGCAGGAGACGGAAGAGAGCGCCCGCCGGGCCGGAGAGGAACTGGCGCGAATTGGCGGCGAGATAGAATCCCTCCATGTTTCCATTGAACAGTTGGCGGCGGACAACGGAAAAGCCCTGGACACCATGGACAAGCTTTCCACCCTGGACGATACGCTGTCCCACATCGAAAAACGGATCGGCGAAATGCAGGTTGCCAGGGACTGGCTGGCTCGGACGGAAACCCGGCTTACGGAACTGGACAAGCAGGCCCAGAGCGAACTGCGGCTCATCGGCTCCCTGCTCAACCGGGACGGCAAGCCGCCCGCGGCGGGCAAGGGCGCTCCTCCGCCCCGGGACCGGGACAATATTATCAAGCTCCACCGGCAGGGCTGGAAAAAAGAAGAGATAGCAAAAACCCTGGATATTTCAATAGGCGAAGTGGAACTTATCCTCGAATTTCACTCCAGCGAACAAACCGGAGCCTGAGGAGTTGAAAGACCGCCGCCGGGATCTTGCCGCGCTTCGCACATAAGAGAGCCTCCGGAAACCCAGCCGGGGTTTCCGGAGGTTTTCGTACCTTTATTTGATCAGGATAAATTCCACCCGCCGGTTTTTCCACCAGTTGTCCCGGTCTTCAAATTTGACCACCGGACGGGCTCCCCCCACGCCGATGGCGGAGAGCCGGTTTTTGGCTACCCCGAATTCCGCCAGCATATTCACCACCGCCCGGGCCCGGGCATCGCTCAGGGGCCGAAGCTCGTTGGTTTCCTCCGCCTGGGTTCGGGCGACGGGGTTGGCGTGCCCTTCAACCTGGACCGCGTAGTCGCGGAATTTGTTGAGAATTTCGGCAATGCGCCGCAGAACCCGGAGGTTGTTGTCCACCGTGGCGGAGGGCAGGAATTCAAAGTCCGCGGCATTTTCCCGGAAAATAATCGAAGGAACCTGTATCCGCAGGCGGTCGCCGTCCCGGATGACCAGAACGTCTACGCTTACTTCGGCTTTGATGGTACTGGTGTTGCCCAGACTGTCCGCGGCGGTAAAGGTTACCGGATAGTCGGTGGCCGCCTGGACCAGTTCGCTCCCGGAAGCCCTGGCATTGCTCCGGCCATCCCACACGGTCCGTTCCGCCGGACTGCCCCGGCCTTCCAGCCGGTAAAACAGCAGATAGGGCGGCTGAGGTTCCCGGATTTCCAGGGACCAGTTGGCAATGGGAGAAGCGTCCCGGACTCCCAGGTTCATGATCAGTTCATCCTCTACCCCATCGTTGTCGGGGCTGAAGTACCGGGGCTGGGAGGTAAAGGAAAGAACCGGGCCGCTCACATCCACCGTTACCGGCGGGGCCTGAACGCTGACCTGATCGCCCTTGGTGTAATTCACGGTCAGGGAGGGAGTGTAGCGTCCCTCTTTGAGCGTCCCGTTTGCCGCCAGGCCGTTCCAGCCGATGGCGGCGGGCGGCGCGGCGGGCCGGGTTCCGGCGGCGGCGTTCAGGTTCCGCAAGACGGCGCCGGTTTCGTCCCGGAGTTCCAGGCTCCAGCCTTCAATGCCGTCCTGGGGGGAAAGCATGATGCTGAACCGGACCAAATCGGTTTTTTGATCCGCCTTTGGGGCTATTCCGGTGGCCGAAGCGGTCAGAAAAGCCCGTGGAACCCGGGCGTCCAGGCTGATACTGGGGATGCTTAACCGGGCGCTGTTGCCCGCCGCGTCGGTAGATTGGAGATTAAACTGATAGCTGCCATCGGGGACCTGGTTTCCCGCCTGATCCGTCCCGTCCCAGGTCAGCGCCGGGGCCTTGCCGGACCAGTTCCAGACCCGTATGTTCCGGCTCCGGGCGTCCGTTATGGCCGCCTCCCAGTCGTCATTGCCCTCGGTGGTGATGGTAAAGGGAACGGAATCCCGTTTACCGTCACCGTTGGGCGAGAACACGGTATAGGGAACATCCAGGGACCCCTGGGGAGCCTGGACATCCACTGCAAAGGGGAGGGAAACGGCGCTGGGTTGATTCCCCTGAATATACCGGACTTCGATTTTTGCCGTATAGTTCCCGTCGGCGGCCAGGGCCCCGTCGTTGGTTCTGCCGTTCCATAAAATGGCAGCCGGCGGCGCGTTCCGGCCCTCAAAGGTCCGAACGGCCCTGCCTGATCCGTCCAGCACATCAACCTGGTAGGATTCGATCCCCTGCTGCACCTGGATCTGGGGGTTCAGGTTTATCGTGTCCTGGATGCTGTCCCCGTTGGGGGAAAAGGCCCGGCTGCCGGCGCTGATCATCACCGGGGTGTCCGCAGTACTCAGGCTAAAGCGGACCTGATTGGACCGGCCCGTATTGCCCGCCGCATCGGTGGCATACAGTTCGTAGGTATAGTCGCCGTCGGCGGCAAAGGTGCCCGCATCGCCGTGGCCGTCCCAGCCAAGCCGGGCCGGGGGAACCCCGGAGAAACGGAAGCTCCGGACCGCCCGTTCCCCGGCGGGCCCGTTGACCCGGCGAATGTCGCCGATCCAGATTAGCTCGTTGCTGCCCTCCTGCCTGATGATCATTTCGTCCTGTTTCCCGTCATTGTTTGGCGAGAAGGCGGCGTATTCGTTCCGCACCGAGGCTTTGGGCAGCGTAACGTCAATGGTAACCGGCGGGGCCAGAGCCCGCGACACATAGCCGTTCCGGTATGTTGCCGTGAATTCCGCCTGATAGCTTCCTTCGGGCAAAACGGCGCCCAGGTCGTCGCGGCCGGTAAATTCCTGCCGCTCCGGTACTGCCTGGGGACCGCCCGCCGGAATCGTCAGCCGGACTGTCCCCTTGCTGTCCCGGAAGCTCAGGGCCCAGCCGGTAACGCTTTCTTTAACCGGCGTTGAAAGGATATACGTTACCGTGTCCTTGATGCCGTCTCCGTTGGGGCTAAAGTAGGCGTCCGACAGGGTGATCCCCACCTGGGGCTGGATTGTGCTGACAATGATGTTATCCAGTTCGGCGCTTTCGCTGTTCCGGGCCTGGTCGGTGGCGCTGACCCGGTACGAATAGACCCCGTCGGGAACAACGGCGCCCTTGTCGTCCGTACCGTCCCAGACCTGATTTTGCGGCCTGCCGTTTTCCACAATAAAGCTGCGGACCTTTGTTCCCGAAGCGTCATAAATGCCCCCTTCCCACCGCTCTTCCACTGAACCGGAAAGGGGGATAGTCAGCGTGTCCCGGCTGCCGTCGCCATCGGGGGAGAAAATCCGCTGGGCTTCCGGCAGGGAGCCCAGTGTCAGGGACGGCGGCGTATTGTCAACCACTACCCGGTAAACCTCGGTGGCGGCTCTATTGTCGTTGTCGTCAAAGGCGGTGATGATAAAAGAATAGGCGCCATCGGGGGCCAGATCCCCGGAATCAAAAATGCCGTCCCAGCGGAGGGTGTTGGGCGTTTCGACCCCGCCCTTTACATCGGTAATAAGGCTGATAATGTTTTGAACCCCCTGGGTTTCGGGCCGCCGCTCTTTGTTCCGAATCGTCCTGACCGTCTTGCCGTCCCTGTCCCGGATTTCAAAAGTCCAGCCGGCGATATACCGGGAATCGGTAATGGCGACGGGAAATTCCAGGGCATCCGCGTTT
Organism: Treponema sp.; assembly: GCA_031266075.1. Classification (GTDB taxonomy): domain Bacteria; phylum Spirochaetota; class Spirochaetia; order Treponematales; family Breznakiellaceae; genus JAISAN01. Next base: position 17,174 of record JAISBS010000108.1, on the reverse strand, counting down.
CCGTCATTATTGGGAGAAAAATACGCGGTCTCCGGATAATCAACCGTGATAAGGGGCGGAGTCTTGTCGACCAGTCCCACAGACCAGGAGGCTCCCATGCCCATGGCGTACACGTTCCCGTAGAGGGGCTTCATGCCGGCGCTTATGGCCAAATCCCCGTCTGAAGGGAGCCGGCCTCCGGCTATTCGCTCGCCCCCGGAGGGAAGGACAAAGTTCAGGCTGATACCCACCGAGGGGATCGCCGGGAACGGGACGCCTTCGGCCAGCTCCCGAAGGTTCAAACCCGAAGCGCCGGGCCAGGAACCGGAAATGGTCAGGATTTCGGCGATGGTCATATTGAGTCCCGCCTTAAAGGTCATGCTGGTATTGGGAAAATAAAACAGTGAGGGAAAACCAATGTCCGCCGCCAGGCCGAGTCGAAAGGGATCCGGTTTGCCGTCCTTCCCCCGGACATGAACCATGTCAAAAGATACGCCCCCCAGCAGGGTGAACCAGCTTGGCGTCCAGCTTTTCCCCAGACCCCGCAGTTCCGCGGCCCAGGTAAAATTCTCCAGGGGCCCCAGAGCTCCTATATTGTAACGAAAGCCCAGATCCCCTGAGAGGGTCCATGCATCGCGGGAACCAAAGCCGAAATTCAGGCCCATCCCGGCGGACATTCCGGGGTACAGTTCCTTGGCGGCGTTGAGATTCCCCCCAAAGGTGGTTTTTACCGGAAAGTTGATGAAAGGGCTCTGGATAAAACGCAGGGAACCACCGAAAACCGCATAGCGGGTGGGAAACAGGGCCCCCAGTTCCATGGCGTTTCCGAAGCCGCTCTCGTTTCCCAGCCCCGGCAGCCCCAGATAGCCCGCATCAAAGACAATGCGCTGGGCTTCGCCCCCGGCGGCGGGATTTACCGCGCTCGCTGGCGCTCCCCCCTGGGAAGTGCTGAAAGCCCCGGAACCCGTCAGATTCGGCGCATACAGATCCGGAACCGCATCGGCCCCCAGAGGAGAACGGGAGCCCGCCTGGGCCGCCGCGAAAAAAACCGGCAGTAAAAGGGCGGCGGCAGCCGCCGGAATACGCATGGACATCCCTCTATGAAACATACTATTTCCTTTTCAAAAAGAATCCCGGCGTTTTGAGCTTGTTCCAAACCCCGGTTGGTGCGAACTTCCAGTTTGATGAACAAGCTTTCGGACTTGTCCGGGCATATCAAATTGTAGTATACCCGGTAAAAATATCCAAGGAGCCTTTCCCAAAACGCGGCGAAACAGGAGGTGTCCGGGAAGTGTGAACCTTCGGTTCGAGGTTGCTTTTCAGACAACCCCTGGAGGTTCCCTAAATATCCATCCGAAAGACCGGGCGCTGGTTCCGGTTCTGATCGTAGGCGGCGATCCCGTAGTTGAATTTTCGCTCCGCTTCCAGAGTTGAGGGCGGGCCGTGGCCGGGGAGAACGATGTAGTCGCCGGGGAGGGAGAGGATTCTGCTCCGCAGGGCCCGCATCTGAACTGCGGCGCCGTAGGCGCTGGCGGTCCGGCCCACCAGTCCCGCGGTAAGGGCGTCGCCGGTAAAAAGCAGGTTGTCAACCAGAAAAACCGCCGAATCCGCGGAGTGGCCGGGAATGGAAATGACCCCCACCTGGAAGGGGCCAATGGTGATGGTGTCCCCGTCCTTTGCCAGATTCGTTTTGTGATCCATGATGGCGTGGTTGACCGCGTAAATTTCCGCATTGTAAATCCGTTTGAGGGTTCGCAGGCCGTGGACATGGTTCAGGTGATCGTGGGTGATCAGCACTGCCCGCAGGCGGTATTCGTTGTTTTCGATGAAGCCCAGAATCTGATCGTCCATGCTGCCGGGGTCTACGATGATCGCTTCCCGATGCGCCGTTTTCCGGGGCCCCGCCTTTGGGGGAGCTGCTTCCTCCGGGGAGGGCTCGCCCTCGGGATAGTCGGTTCCCAGAATATAACAGTTGCTGAAACCGAAGGGGCAGTAATGAAAAAAAAGTTTCATTTTTATTCCGCCTCCACAAAAACTGCTTCCGCCGTGTTGGACGATTTGAAGGAAACCCCTTCCTGCCGGGCGCCGATAAAACAGGCCCGCTTGAGATTGCAGTCGATAAAATCGGACAGTTCAATGTCCGCGCCGATAAAGCGGCTGTTGTAGAGGTTGGAATTGTTGAAGGTGCAGTCCGATAGCGCCGCTCCGCCAAAGTTGATGTTCAACAGTTCGGAACTCTCAAAGGTGCAGTTTTTGATGGCGGATCCGGCGAAGGACAAAAACTGAAGATCCGACCGGGAAAAATCGCAGTGGTGAAAAACGGAAAAATCAAAAAAGTTCATCCGCATCATGGATTCAGTGAAAAGGCACATGGAAAAAGAAGCGCCCTTGAAATTACAGCCGAAAAAATGACGGCGGGAAAAATCGATGCTGTCAAAGTGGAGGCCCGGCGCGTTTAAGTCTTTGACGGTTTCCCGCCCGTGGATATAGGCCGCTATCCGTTCCGCCTCTTTGGCCGGATTGGCGGCATGGACGGCGCAGATTTGGGAGCCCGTAATGGCGGCCCTGCCACAGCCCGCGGCGCAGGGGGTTATGGAAAACATGGTATTGTTATAGCCCAAAAAACGCCGCAGGTCAAACCCGGCGGCGCTTTTGACACGGGGCGGGAAACGGGTTATGATGAATCATGTGCTGGTTTTGCGGATCGCCGGTGGCCGCGGCGGAACCCATTGGCCGTTCTTTCCGCTGCGAAGAATGCGGGAAGGATCTGCGGGTCTGTAAACATTGCCGCTTTTACCTTCCCGGCTCCCGGGGGGACTGCGCCGAGCCCGCCGCCAATCCTCCGGCGGAAAAAGACCGGGCAAATTTTTGCGACTGGTTTGCACTGGACGCCGCATACCGCGCCACTACGGCGGGACAGGGGAGGGAACGGGACAAAGCCCGGGCGGCCAAAACCGCCTTCGACGAACTGTTCACGTAAAAACAATGGATACGCGGCCCCTTCTGTTTCTGGACTCCGGCATCGGCGGCATTCCCTACTGCCGGGATTTCCAGCTTCGCAACCCCGGCGAACCCCTGATCTATCTGGCGGACCGGGCCCATTTTCCCTACGGCAAACGGCGGCGGGAAGAACTGGCCCGCATCGTACCGGCGCTGATAGAAGCGCTTTTGGAGAAGGCGGATCCGAAAATCGCCGTGATCGCCTGCAATACCGCCACGGTTTCGGTGCTGAAAATTGTGCGGGAAAAATTCCCCCGGATCTCCTTTGTGGGAACCGTCCCGGCGGTAAAGCCCGCGGTGCTGGACAGCCGGAGCGGAGTGGTGGGGGTGCTGGGCACCGGGCGGACCATCGGCGATCCCTACACCGGGGAGCTGGCCCGGAAATACCGGCGGGACTGCCGTATCCGGGGAATCGCCGCCCCGGAACTGGTGGAGTTCATCGAGCGCCGCTACGGTTCCGCCGGAGAGGATGAAAAGCGGGAGATGGCCCTGACCTATGTAAACAAATTCCGAGCCGCCGGGGCGGACGCCATTGTGCTGGGCTGTACCCATTTCCTTTTTCTGTTGGACGAATTCCGCCGGGAGGCAGCGCCGGACATCCGAGTTTACGATTCCCTTGAAGGAATTTCCCGCCGGATCGAATCCCTGCTGGACCGGGACGGCGGACGCCTGCGTTCCGGGGGCCTGCCCTCCGGGGGCTTCTCTGTCCCGGAACGCCGGGCCGCGGGCGATTTCCTTATCACCGGGGACGCGGAACCAGAAGCCGCCTGGGGGGAATGGGCGGGCCGTCTGGGGCTTCGCCTGTCCCTGCTGAAACGCTATGGGGCCCCCGGCCTTTCACGGACGGAGGGCGGCGCGTGAAGGGGCTGGTCATCCGGGGTTCCTGGAATATCTTTACCCTGAAAATTCTCGAAGCCCCGGAGGGGGAACCGGAACCGGGGGAACTGCTGGAATGCCGGATCAAGGGGAAGGTGCTGAAAGGGGTGGAGGGTTACTACAATCCCCTGGCGCCGGGGGACATGGTGGAGGTGGAATACGATCCCCGCCATCCGGGGACGGGCCGTATCCGGGGGCTGGAGCCGCGGCGGAACGTTTTTACCCGGCGCAACCAGAAGGGGCTGGGGCTCAACCGTTCCGCCGCATCTCAACTGCTGGCCGCCAATATTGACCTCATCCTCTGCCTGACCAGCCCGGCCTCGCCGCCCTTCCGTCCCCGCTTTATCGACCGGGTACTGATTCAGGCCGATGTGTCGGGAATCCCCCCCCTCATCGTCTGCAATAAAATAGACCTCTACCGGAACGATCCGGATGTGGAGGAACGGCTTGAGGATTTCCGGCGCATCGGCTACGAGGTGTTTCCCCTTTCCGCCAAAACCGGGGAAGGGCTGGCGGAACTGCGGGCGCGGATTTCCGGCTGCGTGTCCCTTTTGGCGGGCCAGTCCGGGGTGGGGAAGTCGAGCCTGATCAACGCCCTGCTGCCCCGGCCCGGCGTCCGGGTAGGGGAGATCAACGAAAAATACAACCGGGGGAACCATACGACCACCATGTCCGCGCTGGTGGAACTGCCGGGGCCGGCGGGTGCGGACGGAACCTGCCTTATCGACACCCCCGGCGTCCGGCGTTTTGTTCCCGACGGCGTGGAGCCCCCGGATCTGATCCTCTATATGCGGGAATTCGCCCCGCTGGCGGGGGCCTGCACCTTTGGTCTCTCCTGCACCCACCGAACCGAACCGGGCTGCAAGATCATGGAGGCCGTGGCCGCCGGGGTGATCCACGAAGACCGCTACGAAACCTTTCTCCGGGTGAGCGGCGAACTGGCGGGGAAAAACTATGGCGATTGAGGGCGGGAAAAGCGCCCTGATGGAAAAGACTCTCCGGCTGCTGGAGTACGGCGGGATTCTGCGCGCCGTGGCGGAAAACGCCCTGAGCGAGGAGGCCGCCGGGGAACTGCGGGAGGAACGGCCCCGGTTTGATCCGGCGGCGGTGGCGGAGATCAAGGCGCTGGTTTCCGCCGTCCGGGACCGGATCAACTCAGGAGATGAGGAACCACGGGGGAGTCTCCCCGCCATTGCCGGGATTCTGCCGAAACTGGCGGTGGAGGGGGCCAGCCTCGGCATTGAGGAAGCCTGGGCGCTGGGCATCTTTATTGACCGGGGGACGGCCCTGAAAACATGGCTCGCCGGGCCGGGGGGTAGTCCTGGCGGGCTGCCGGATTCAGGCGGCCCCCTAAAGGACGCGCTCTCCCGCCTGCCTGACTGTGGCGCCGCGGGCCGGGAAATTTTCCGGGTCATCGACCGGGCGGGGAAGCTTCGGGATCTGCCGGAATTCCGGGCCATCAAAAAACGGTTCCAGACCCTTGTGGCGGAACTGGATGCCGCGGTCGCCCGGTACACCGGGAGCGAGGAGGGCCGCAAGATGCTGCAATCGCCGGTGCCCACCCAACGGGATGGCCGCATGGTGCTGGCGGTAAAGGCCAATTTCCGGGGCCGTCTCCGGGGCATCGTCCACGAAGCTTCCGCCACCGGGCAGACGATCTTTGTGGAGCCCGAAGAGGTGGTGGAAAAAAATAACAAAATTCTTGTCGAGAACCGGCGGCTTGACGCGGAGATTCTCCGGGTTCTGCGGGAAATGACCGGACGGCTTGCGGAACACCGGGACGCGCTGGGCAAGTTCCACCGGGGGATCATCAGCCTTGAGTGCGTCCGGGCCAAGGCCCGGTACTCCCGGATCCCCGGCTGCGTTTTTGCGGCGGAGGGCCGCGCGGAAGAGGGCCCCGGCTCGCTGGCCCTCAAACAGGCCCGGCATCCCCTGCTGGGCGGGCGGGCGGTTCCCATCGATCTGGAAATGGACGGGCGGACCCGGACGGTGATCATCACCGGGCCCAACACGGGCGGCAAGACCGTGGCCCTGAAAACCGCGGGCCTTTTTGCCCTGATGAACCAGAGCGGCCTGGCCCTTCCCGCCGCGGAAGGAACGGTTTTCCCGGTCTTTGACGGAATCTATGCGGACATTGGGGACGAGCAGAGCATCAGTCAGTCTCTTTCAACCTTTTCCGCCCATATGACCAACATTGCCGGGATTACCGAAGCGGCCACGGAACAGTCGCTGGTTCTGCTGGACGAACTGGGTTCCGGCACCGACCCGGAGGAGGGCAGCGCCATCGCCATGGCGATCCTTGATTATCTCATCGAAAAAAAACCCCGCCTTGTCGCTACCACCCACCACGGCGTTCTGAAAAATTACGGCTACACCCGCGAAGGGGTGGAGAACGCCTCGATGGAATTCGACGGACGCACCCTGTCCCCCACCTACCGGATCGTCATGGGGATTCCCGGAGAAAGCCGCGCGGTGGATGTCGCCGCCCGGAACCACCTGCCCCCGCGGATCATCGAAAGGGCCCGGAGCTATCTTGATGAGGAGCGATCCGACGTGTCCGCCCTGATCCGCGGCCTTCGGGACAAACACCGGGAACTGGACGCCGCCACGGAAAAGGGCCGGGCCGAGGAGGAGCGGCTCCGGGAGGAGCGCCGCCGTTCGGACCTAAGGGAACTGCGGCTCCGGCAGAAGGAGACGGAAATAAAAGCCGGGGTCGCGGGGAATCTCCGGCTGCTGCTGGCGGAGAGCCGGAAGAAGCTGGAAAATCTGGTCCGGGAAATCCGGGAGGGAGAACTTGACCGGGAGAAGACCAGGGGGGTGAAGGAATTTTTGCGCGATCTGGCCCGGACAGTGGAGGCGGAAGACGCAGCGCTGGAAGAAGAAACCCGGCTGGTTGCGGAGGAGCGCCGCCGGATCGAGGCGGCATATAGCGGGGGTCCGGATTCGGCGGGGCGATCCGGCGGCGGCGGGGCGGCGGGCCGGGGCACAGGCGGTTCCGGCGGAGCCGCGCCGGTTCTGGCGCCGGGGGTGGACGTACTGGCCGGGGAAAACCGCCGCCGGGGCCGGGTGATCCGGCAGGATCGGAAAGGCGCGGGGGGCGGCGAAGTGCAGTGGCTGGTGGAAATCGGGTCCCTCAAAATGAGCTTCCCCGAAAAAGACCTGATCCCCCTTCCGCCCCCGGCTGAAAACCGGAAGCCCCTTATTGCCGCCGCCGAAGTTTCCGCCCCCCCGGCCCAGTTTGAAATCAGTCTCCGGGGCAGGCGGCTCGAAGAGGCACTGGAACTCCTGCGGCGACAGATCGACGGAGCCCTGCTGGCGGGGCTCAAAACCTTTTCCGTGGTTCACGGCAAGGGGGACGGCATACTCCAGCGGGGTGTCCACGAGTACCTGAAAAAAGATACGGCGGTGGCGGACTATTATTTTTCCCGCCCCGAACTGGGCGGCTTTGGCAGAACCGAAGTGGTGTTGAAAGGGTAAAGGGAAACCCCCGGTTGGGTTCCGGCGGCTGCGAAAGCCGCCTGCTGGCCCGAAGGACTACAGGACAAAAAGCGTAAACAGGCCTGTTCCCAGCCATGGCAAAAATGTTCATTAAACTCGATCCAACAAGACGCTAAACGGGCCCCCGCTCAGGACTTGAGCGGGAGAAAGGGCAACAGTTATTTCACCCGTTCGCGGATGGCGACATTCACCTCGATCCGGGAGTTGGCGCCCAGTTCCATGGGAACGATAAGGGCTTCCACCTCCCCCAGATTGCTGGAAACTTCCATATTTTCTCCGGTAAAAAGGGCCGGGGGGGTAAGATCGAACTTGAAACCCAGATCATGAAGTTTGGTAACCGCCTGTGCGGTGATCATGTTGGCCAGTTCCTGAATGGTGGCCTTGGCCAGATCGTCAAGGACGGTAAATTTTTCACCGTTCATGGCGCCGGAGACATTCAGGGCCGTTTCCTTGCTCATATCAAAAAGAACCCGGCCCTCTACATCCCCTGCAAGCCCTACCAGGGCGGCGACGCCCATAATCGACATGGTGGTCGGCTTCAGGTAAATCTCCCCGCGCTTGATGTCGGTGTTCAAAACCTCATTCAATACATTAAAAGTCGCCTCTACAAAGGGGTTGATATATTCCACTCTCATAATAAATGCTCCTTCCTCAAAAAACGCTTCAATTGCAGCGCTGGTACACCGGCGCCGGATCCGCCGCCAGGGGCCGCCAGTCGCCCCCCGGAAGCTCTTCGTTTCTGCCTGGAATAACCAGACCCCGGCTTTTCAGCTTCTCCGGAAACCCGGTAATAAACCGCTCCTGGTCCTGTTTTGGCAAAAACGACAGAATATCCCGCGCGAGAATTATGTCCAGTTCCGGCAGGGGATTTTCGTTCAGAACGTCATGGTATTCAAAAACAATCGAATCCTTGATCGCCTGGTTAAAACTGTACCCATTCCGGCCCTTGACCATAAAACTCCGGCAGTACTCAGGAACCTCGTCTAGGTCAAAGACCATATTCGGCGCCTGGGATATGGCCATGATGTCGTTGTCATTGGCCCATATCTTGATATGCCCGTCAGGATACCTGCTTTTTAGTATACAGGCAAATGAAAAAGTTTCATAGCCCTTTCCGCAGCCAATGTTCCAGACCTGGATATTGTTTGACGAAAGATCGGGCAGGGCTTTTTTGATCAGCGCCGCATAGTCATCGTCCCAGAAGCGCCCCGAACCGGGGGAATAAAAGGGGCCCAGGAACTCGTTCGCATCGGCGGCCCCCCGGAGCTGAATGTCCTGGGCGCCCCGGAAACCGCTCCATTCGGCAAAGCGTTTCCGCAGCCAGGCTTCGTTTACCGCCGATGCGGTAAAGCTCCGCAGGGCCAAAAGGCTTTCCCTGATAAACTCAAGGCCCGAATCCGCGGCTTTGAGGGCCGGGGCCTGATCCGGGGATGGCGGCGCATAGTAGGTCTCCCCGGCGCTTTCCGTCATCCGGGGCTTGCTTTTGTCTTCTTCGTTCTGGGTGAAAATTCGTATCACGTCAAGGATGATGTATAGATCGCCCTGTTTCTCCACTACCCCTCTGATATATTTAATGTTAATATCCCCAAAGATGGGGTGCGGGGGCTGGATGCTTTCCGAATTGATCCCCACCACCTTGTCGATCTGGTCAACAATGGTTCCGTACACCCGGTCCGCGATGCGGAGGATCAGCATATTTTCCTGACCGTCCTCTTTTTTATCCACCGGAAGATGAAAGAAAGTCCGCAGGTCGATAATGGGGATGATGTCTCCCCGGAGGTTATACACCCCCCGGACAAAGGAAGCGGCGTTGGGAACATAGGTAAACTTGTCGGCCTTGGCGATTTCCTTGACATTCATAATGTCAACGCCGTAGTCTTTTCCGGCAAGGGAAAAGGTTATCATCTTGAAATCGACCGTATCGGCCCGTTCTTTCTGTTCCTGCAACTCGGCGTTCACCGCCGCCAAATCTTTTATCACTGCCATTATTCCACCTGCCGTATTTCGGTTTTATCGAATGGACGCTTCACGGATGCGGCGCTGTTCCATTTCTTTCTTGAGCCCCAGTTCCAGAAGCTGGCTTACGTCGATAATCAGGGAGACCGAACCGTCGCCCAAAATGGAGGCCCCGGCGATCCCCGGCGAATTGGTAAACTGATCCCGCAGGGGCTTGATCACCACGTCCTCTTCTCCGATAAGGCTGTCCACCATAAAGCCCATTTTCTTTTCCGCGGTTCCCACAATGACGATAAAGTTGTACTCCTGTTGTTCCTCGGTTTTGATCCCGAAGAGGCGGTTCAGCCTGAGCAGGGAGATCACGTCGCTGCGGATATTGAAGACCTCGTAGTTGTCGATCATCTGAATGTCTTCGGGTTTGATTCTGAGGCTTTCGATCACCGAGGTGATGGGAATGGAATAGATTTCCTCCCCCACCCGGACCAAAAGGCCCTGGATGATCGCCAGCGTAAGGGGCAGTTTGATGGTAAACTTGGTGCCCCTGCCCCGTTCGGAGTTGACCGTTACGGTGCCGTTGAGTTTTTCGATGGAGCGGCGCACCACGTCAAGGCCCACGCCCCGGCCCGAAATGCTGGTGATCTGTTTAGCGGTAGAGAAGCCAGGCTCGAAGATCAGGTTAAAAGCTTCCACGTCGGAGAGGATCTTGTTAGGGCTGATGATCCCCCGCTCCGCGGCCTTGGCCTTCACCGCCTCCACGTCAATGCCCTTGCCGTCGTCGGAAATTTCGATGATGATCATGTTTCCTTCGTTGGCGGCCTTGAGAAGGACCATGCCTTCCTCCGGTTTTCCCGAGGCCTTCCGTTCCTCCAGGGTTTCAATGCCGTGGTCGATGGAATTCCTGACCGAGTGCATGATCGGGTCCAGAAGATCCTCGATGACTGATTTGTCCAGCTCGGTTTCTTCCCCCTCGATGACGAGGTTGATCTTCTTGTTGAGGCTTTTGGAAAGGTCCCGGACCAGCCGGGGAAAACGGCTGAATATCTGGCTGATGGGCACCATACGGATCCGCATGACCCCTTCCTGGAGTTCCCCGGTGATCCGCCCCAGGTTCTGGGAGGTGGAGCGGAACTTGCCCACGTTGGTTTTTACCGATGTTTCAAAACTGTCGAAGAGGGAGAAAATATCCCCGTACTGATCGTTGATCTCCTTGCGGATATCCTTGACGGATTTTCCGCCCTGGATGCTGTCCAGGTAATCGGGCAGGTTATCAAAAAGGCTTTTGATCTTGTCCCGGTACTGGGCCTCCAGCTCATGAAGTTCGTTGACAAGGTCGTTAAACTGGTTGCTGATTTGGTTAAAAGTGGCCTTGGTGATCACCGTTTCGGAGACCAAGTTGAGGAGGTCGTCGATCCGTTTGGAGTCCACCCGGAGGATGGAGCCCGCTTCCTTGCCGGCTTTTTTGGCGTCCTCGGCGGAACTGGCGGCCTGGGCTTTGGCCGCCCCTGCCACGGGCTGAACCGGGACCGGGGCCGCCCCTGTTGCGGGCTGGGCCGGGGCTGCCGGGGCCGGGGCAGGCTGGGCCGCAGGCTGTTCAGTTTCCGGCGCGGCGGCTGCGGTCCGGGAAATATCCGCAACATCCGCCGAAAGGGTTACATCGGGGATGGAGACATACCGCTGAATCTCTTCCACGGTTTTGGCGCTGGCAAAATAGTAGTCCACCGTGGGGAAAAAATTGTCTTCGTAAAGCTGTTCGAATTCCGGGGAAGTTTTCAGAACCGTGCCGGCGCCTTTAAGAGCGGCGTAGACCTGAATGCCCCCCACCGTGTTCATCAGGCTGTTTTCATCAAAATGAACCGAAATCCGGTAGACCGGCATATCGCCCTCCACGGACTGTTTCAGTTCCAAAAGTTCGTATTCCGTCAGCCCGCCCTGCGGTCTGGGGGCGGCGGGTTGGGGCGCGGGGGCCTGGGGGGGCGGGGCGGCAGGTTTCGCCGGGGATTTGGCCCCGCCTTTTTTGCTCCGGGCCCCTTCGGGCAGCAGGGCGGAAAGCTGGGCCTCTATCCGGGAAGTATCCTCCTGATACACCGCCCCTTCCATCCGCCGGCCCAGCATGGCCTTGATAATATCAATGGCCGCCAGCAGGACATCCACCACATCCTCGTTGATCGACAACTGATCCGAGCGGATGGCGTCCAACACATCTTCCACCAGGTGGGTGAAATGGGACAGCTCCATCATCTCCACGGTGGCGGAGCCCCCTTTGAGGGTATGGGCCGCCCGGAAGATTTCGTCTATGGCGTCCCGGTTGCCGCCTTCATTCTCAAGAACCAGTACGTTCTGCTCCAGTGTATCAACCTGCATCTGGGCTTCGCTGAAAAAATCCTTGAGAAGCTCCTCGTTATTCGGATCGAGATAATCACTCATATATGGTAAATGTTATACACATTTTGCGGTACGTCAAGCCTTTTAGCCGGCTTTCCGGCCCAAAACGGGGGGAATTCCATTTGTATAATCCGGTTTTCCGTGGTAGTATTAAGGGTATGATATGGAAATACACCCGAATTTTTGCGTCCCTTTTGGTCTTTTGGCCGGTTTTCACCCTTTCGGGGGCTGAAATCACCGTCCCCCGGCTGGAAGTGGCCAGCCGGGCGGCTTCGCAGGACGGCGAACTGGCTATCGCGTCCAGGGCGGCGGTGGACATGGCCCTGAACGGGGGTTACAAATACGGCATCCTTTTGGGTCTTTCCTTTGAATCCGCCAACCTGGTCAAGGCTTTCGCCTACCGGAACTTTGATGCGGTTCTGCTGGACCCCTTAGTTACCGTTAATGCGGAGGACTATAACAAACTGGCGGACCGGCTTAACAGCCAGGCGGTTCTTTCCTTCCGCATCGCCAAAGCCACGGCCCGGGATCTGTTCAACCTGCCCCTGGAGCTTTCCTACTTTGTGGGGCTGGGGGACGCCTTTTGCTCCGGGGAGGAATTTTCCTCCCGCTACGGCATACCCAACATGGAAACGGACTTTACGGGCTTTTACTATTTCCCCGAAGGGATTGGGGGGAACCCCTACCGCCGCTACAACGGGATTCACGCGGTTCAGGGGACCGGTTTTTCCTTTACCCTGACCAAGTGGGAAAAATTCGTCCCCCTGCTGTACCTGTACCAGGATATTCCCCATATCAGCGCCGCCGGAACGCTGTCGGGGAAAAATTATTTTTCCGGAGATTTCCGGGGGCTTTTTAACGGGGAAAAATTCAAGGCCGAGTTTTTTGGGGGGCTCTCCGGCGCCAGGGGTGAAGAACTGGATTTCCGGGGGGGGCTGCTGGCCTTTTTTACTTCCGGCGAGGGTACGGATTTTCTGATCCAGTGCGGCGTCCCCGGCTGGGTGATGCACGAAGATTTCAGCGTGGACAACTGGTACTTTTTGCTGGAGCCCCGGATCGATTTTGGCCTGCTTGCCCTCCACCTCAATTTTTTTTATCACCCCCTGCAATACCTTCATATTGAAACCGAAGATGAGCGGGGGAAAGCCGATGTTAATATCAAACTTTTTATCGGCGACCTGGGAGAATCCCGTTTTCAGGGGGGACTGGAAACGACCCTGGGCGTTAAAGTTGACAAACAGGAAGATTTTTCCCTGAAAATCAGTCCTTTTGCCAGCCTGGTCAGCGGCGGGCTTCGCTGGGATTTCAAGCTCCGCATAAACCCCCTGGCCTCAGACAGCCCGGAAAAATTCCTTGAGGTTTTTGCGGGAATACGGACGGCGTATTGATATGAGGCGAACACGATTTTTGGCCCCTGGCGTTCTTGTTTTTCTGGCCCTTCTTTCCGGGAAGGCGTATACCCTGGACCTCCATATACTGGGGGGCCTGGGAAACCTCGCCTTTGAACCGGGACTGGAAGCATCACTGGGAGCGGCGGGGACGCGGTTTAATCCCCACCTTTTTCCCCTGGGGCTCATCAGCTTGGAGGGGAAATTTTCCGAACTGGCGGATTTTGCTTTTACCTATGAACGGGATCCGCTGCTGCAAAACCGGCTCCTGGCCAGTGTGGGCGTTCATTTCGGCGCGGCGAAGCTGGATTTCGGCCCCTTTATCGGCCTGTTCAACGGCGGCGGGCAGTTTCTGAACCCCGGCGTTGCGGCGGCTCTGGGTTTTGAATTCCCCGGCATCCTCTTCGGATCGCTGGAGGCGGCATCCTCTATCGGTTCTTTGGCGGCGCTTCCGGGGGAGTATTTGCAGCAAACCGGGGAAGTGTCCCTGGGCTTTTGGGTGCCCTATGTGGTGTGTACGCTTTCGGTCAACACCAGGGCTTTTACCCAGCGGAAAAGCGATACGCTGCTGATCAAGGACGAACGGACCCGGTATCAGTTCCGGGCGGATGTGTTTACCAAAAACGTCCCCTATACGGTGTATATTGATCTGGGCTATCAGGCGGTCCGGCGTTCCTATATACCTTCCGTGGGGGCTTCCGCAGGCGATGAATTAAAATCCCTGTACGCGGGCTTTGAAACAAGCTTCCGGGTTCATCCCGCTTTCCGGCTGTTGCTGGGTGCGGAAATGCCGGTTTACGCCTGGGGCGATTACCCCCTCAAGGGCCCGGATCGGAGCGTCTTCCTCTATGAATTCCGGATGGGGCTTATCTGGACTCTGCCGGGGAAAAAGTAAACCCGATCTCTCCTTTGGGAATATTTACCGATTTGAGAGCCATCTGTACCGCGTCATTGGGGCCGGGATCCCCCGGCAGGGGAACCTGGGTTTCCAGCGCCAGGGCGGGGATCATCAGGGCCCAGGTCTGACCGGCCCCCCGGAACCCTTTCTTTTCCAGAACCACGGCGTCCCAGAGGGAATCCTTTTTGTCCGCCAGATATACCGCAGTCCAGTGGGCCCGGGAGGCCCGTTCCGCCTGAACCGTGGCGGAGGCTGCGGCGTCCCCGGCGGCCAGCCGGGCCAGAACCTCTTCTTCGGGCAAGGGTTCCTCCCCCCGGAGAAGGGCCCGGATCTGGATATGGGCCAGGAGGTCCGTGTAGCGCCGGAGGGGGCTGGTTACCTGGGTGTAGATCTCAAGGCCCAGCCCCCAGTGGCGGCCCGGCCTGACCGAAAGAGTCCGGGCCCGCATACAGCGGCGGAGTTGGCAGGACCCGGCTATCCCCGGCAGAATCTGGCTGGGCAGATCCCCCGCCTCCTGGCTGATGTACGGAAAGGCGAGCTGCCGCCCGCCGGGATTCTGCCGCCCGGCCCAGAGCGCGGCCCCCTCCCCGGCCAGCAGCATACATTCCCTGACCAGCGCGGCGGAACGGAAGGCCGCCACGGGCTCAATGGACACCCGCTCCTCGGCAACGCTGATGTGGGTTTCGGGCAGTTCGATGAATACGGCCCCCCCGGTTTCCCGGCGCTGCCGGTTCCGTTCGGCGATCCGGCAGAGCGCTTCCAGCGCCGCCGCGGCCCCCTCCGGGAAGGCCCCTGCCGGGCCGCCGGGTCCGGCATCCAGCAGGGAATCGGCCTGGGCATAACTTAAACGGGTAACCTGCACCCGGGAAGGGAAAATTTCCGTTTCCCGGATTTCCCCGGTTTCATCCAGGGTGATTTTGAAGCTCAGGGCCGGGGATTTTTCCGCCAGGCCCAGGGCGAACAGGGCCAGCGCCTCTTCCGCCAGCATCCGGGAGGCCCCTTCGGGCAGGTAGAGGGTAGCCCCCCGGTCCCGGGCCTCCCGTTCCGCGGGGTTTTCCGGGCCGATGGAAGCCGAAGGATCCGCCACATGGACGTAGAGCGCGTCTCCTTCAACGGAAACCGCGTCGTCGGGATCGGCGCTCCAGGGATTGTCGATGGCAAAGGCCAGGAGGCCGGTCAAATCCCGCCGGGCTTCCTCCGGCGGGGGGGCGGGGATGATCTTCGCGGAAACCGGGGAAAGGCCGAAGCGGGCGGGATGAGGGTTGACGTACGGCGTCCAGAGCCCCGTATCCAGCAGCAGGCCGTGGGCGTCTTCGGGGGTCTCCGGCAGGCCCAGTTCCTTTAGGGTTCGGCTTTTCGCCGATTTGCCGCAGGCCAGAGCCTCGGCGTCCTGAACATGGCGGCGGACGAGGGCCTCGTCAAGACCTGGCGGATACCCGGCCTCCCCCGCGTCCCTGCCGGAAGCCCCCCTGCGGCGTTTTTTCAGCCAGTCCAGAACCGCTTCCCGATCCTGCCCTTCCCGGGCCCGGGCCTCCCGCTTCTGTTCCCCCGCCTCTACCTCCGCCTGAGTCCGGGGCCGCAGCGCCGCAATGGTTCCGGTAACATACAATCCTTCGTTCAGGAGGAGATAGGCTCCCCAGACGCTTTGGGGACTGTACGCGCCAAAGACCAGTTCCGCAAATTCCCCCAGGGGAACCGAAGCGCCGTCCTCAAGGCTCCCCGCCAGCAGTTCCCAGGCTTCCCGGACCGCCGCCGCCGGAATCCCGCCCTCCTGGGTCAGGGCGGCGAGATCTTGCTCCAGTTCGGCGGCATCCGTAACGGGCCCGGCGTACAGAACTTCAATGTCCTTCTCCCGGACCCGCGCTTTCTCGCCGCTCCCCAATACGATGATGTCTATCTTTTCCCCCGCCGCCGTTACCAGGGCGGGCCGGCCTTTATATGCAACCAGGTTTTTTTCGGCAACCATGAGAGGGAGAGTGTAGCATATCCGCAGGGGGAAACGATAGGGCGCGCATTACACATACAGCGGTACACTGGATTTGTTCAAAAACTGAAGTTTTTAAACAAATCTATTTTACTCCGCAGAAATACTCATATCATATAATTCATGTGGGGCAATATCCTGCCCATGTTCCCATTCAATTCCATTGCCATTTAAAATTATATGAACTGTTTTAAAATAACTATCATTGTTTAGTTCCTCATACCATGCACCAGAAATATATGGCAGCACATCAAATAATTTAATTTCACCGGTTTCATAATTTATTTTAATTTTATAGTCTTCAAGTGCTTCAACACCGATTATTTTGGGAGTTAACATTTTACTTCCTTATTTTAAGGGATCAATCTTAAAATATTCTTCACCATTGGAAAGCAATTTCCAATTTGCTTCCAAGTCTTCATGATGTATTTCCATCCATGCCTCAACTAATTTCATTTTTGACTTAGGGATTTGTCCCTCAAGAATTTCACCATTCAATGCTACTACAACTTCATCTTCGGCATATTCAACATGAATATGCGGCTTATGATGCTTTCCCGAAACCTCTTTAAACATACGAACAACAATGCCATAAAATAATGATAAAATAGGCATTTTCTTTCTTTTGCTCCTGATAATATATTATACGTAAAAAAGTAATAAAATCAAGGAGAAAATGCTGATAGAAAATGTATACTTTTTTATACAATTTTTGATCCGTATTGAGGGTTTCATACCCCGCGGCTCTGCCGCGCGGTATGTTGATTTTTTATGTCGCATAACGTTCCGGCTGTATCGAAGCCGCTTATGCGGCATTAAGGGGTTTTTGCGGCCCAATATTGGTTAAGTTCCGGAAAAGTTTCCTTGTTGTCACGTTGGATAGTGAATTTTCGGTTCGCAATCACCGGTTCCTGAAACCTGCGCCGAGCGTTCGGCAATTGCCATTCACGCGGCTGACCACGCGCCGCTTCATGCGCGGTCAACCGGGGTTCGGAGAACCCCGGCGCAGGCTTCAGGGTTTGGCTACCGGTATCTCCACCTTGCCCGAGATTTCCACCCGCTGAAAAAGATGCTGGTTCGTCCCGAAGACGGGCGCCAGAAACCGGGTGCGTACCTCGAAGGGCAGGGAAACGTCCCGGACGGCGATGGTGTAGCCCAGGCCCAGGTACAGGAAATGCCGCCCGTCCCCCGCCGCTTGTTCACGGATCGTTGA
>JAISBS010000040.1 GCA_031266075.1 Treponema sp. | reverse complement strand
GGCGCGGCGATGCTTGCCGCCATGACCGCGGGGGCTTTTATTATCGCCCGTTCCATCAGCCGGCCCATCGTACAGGCCATGACGATCCTCAAAGACGTCTCCGAGGGGGACCTGACCCGCCGAATTGATATACGCACAAAGGATGAAGTGGGGGAGCTGGCGGGGTATATCAATTTTACGGTAGACAAGATCAAGAACCTGGTTACGGCCATCAGAAATCTGAGTTCCGCCCTCTCCGGCATCGGAAGCGATCTTGCCAATAACCTGACCGAAACCGCCGCGGCGATCAATGAAATCACCGCCAATATTCAGAGCATAAAAACGCGGGTTCTTAACCAGTCGGCCAGCGTTACCGAAACCAACGCCACCATGGAGCAGATCACCGTCATCATTAACAGGCTCTCGGGCCATGTGGATAGACAGAGCTCCAGCGTCGCCCAGTCTTCCTCGGCGATTGAGGAAATGCTCGCCAATATCCAGTCCGTTACCCAGACCCTCGTCAAAAACGCCGGCAGCGTTAAGGAACTGATGAACGCCTCCGAAGTGGGGCGGACGGGCCTTCAGGAAGTAGCGGCGGACATTCAGGGAATTGCCAGGGAATCGGAGGGGCTTTTGGAGATAAACGCGGTGATGGAAAACATAGCCAGCCAGACCAACCTCTTGTCGATGAACGCCGCCATTGAAGCGGCCCACGCCGGAGAAGCGGGGAAAGGCTTCGCGGTGGTGGCTGACGAGATACGCAAGCTGGCCGAGAATTCCGGCGAACAGTCAAAAACCATTTCCACGGTGCTTAAAAAGATTAAGGATTCTATCGACAAGATAACCAAATCCGCCGACAATGTACTCGGCAAGTTTGAAGCCATAGACAGCGGGATTAAAACCGTGTCCGACCAGGAAGAAAATATCCGCAATGCCATGGAAGAACAGGGCTCCGGGAGCAAGCAGATACTGGAAGCTATCGGCCAGTTGAACGAAGCGACCCAGATGGTTAAGGGCGGTTCACAGGAGATGCTTGAAGGGAGCCGTCAGGTAATACAGGAGAGTGAAAATCTGGAACTGGCAACTCAGGAGATCACCAGCGGGATGAACGAGATGGCCGCCGGATCGGACCAGATCAATGTGGCGGTAAATCGCGTAAACCGCATCAGTGAGAAAAACAAGGAAGCCATTGATGCCCTGGTTGGAGAGGTATCAAAATTCAAGGTTGAATAGCGGGAACCGCTGGAAACCCAACCGGGGCTTCCAGCGGTTCCCTGGCGTTGTTCTGAAACTTCGGTTTTGGAACAGCCCCATGTGCGTCTTTCGTCCGCGATAGCCAACCGGGTTATTGAACAAGTCCAAGCGCCGGGGTATTGATGGGGCCGGTCAATGGGATTATGATGGAAACCGGGTATCGACCCAATTCAATGGAGGGAGACAATGAGAGCTTTTATTTTATCCATCGTGATATGTATCCTGCCGGCAGGCATTGCCTGGGCGCAAAATTTCCCTGTTTCCGGGAGTTGGACCTTGCAGGCAATCGGCACCGCCGAAGAGTTTTTTATTGAGATCGAAGGGACCACATGGACCTTTGAAATGGGCGGTTCCACAATACCGCAGACCGTTACTATCGACAACAAGAAAAAAACCGTCGTTATTCCCCTGCTGGCCGGGCTTGCGGATTATTACTTCTTTGAAGTAAAAAACGGCTACATTGATTTAAAGGCCGGCGGAAAATTTAATATTCCCCTCCTTGACAGCATCCGCAGCGGAATGACGGGGATGGAAGGGCTCAACGATATAACCGATGAATTTGTGGAAAAAATTATTGTGGAAATCGAGGCCGCCTTTTACCGGGTTCCCATAATGCGGCTCTACCGGAACTAACCAGACGGTACTCCGGCGACGCGACACGGCCGACTCGAACGGCCCACCTGCTGCTTAGAAGGCAGCTGCTCTATCCGGATGAGCTAGTGTCGCAGCAAACTCCGGTCATTCTATCACAAACGATTTTTTTTCTCAAGCGCTGGTAAAACCTACATAATTGTAGTAACGTATCGCCATGGAAACCGATATGATCCCGGAAACGCCCGCCGCTGGCGGCAATATCCGGGAAATTGAACGGGAACGGGCGGAATATGAGCTGCTTTTCGACATTGCCCGGACTTTCGACAAACACGTGGAGTTGCGGACCGCCCTGGGCCCCCTGCTGAGCCTCATGGAAATCCGGGCCGGCCTGAGCCGGGGCATGGTAACTCTTCTGGACCGCTCCACGGGGCTTCTGAAAATCGAGGAAGCCTTTGGGTTGAGCCCGGAAGAAAAAGAACGGGGGGTTTACCGGTTGGGGGAAGGACTCGTGGGCCGGGTTTTTGAGACCGGGTCTCCGGTAACGGTGCCGAACCTTTCGCAGGAACCCCGCTTTCTGAACCGGGCAAAAAACCGGAACCGGGAAGATATGGCGGGGCTTACCTATTACTGTATCCCCGTCCGGTCCCGGGGGAGTGTTATCGGTACTCTGAGCGCCGAACGGCGGATTTTGGGGGGAGACCGGCAGGCCCAAATGGAACGGGACCGCTCTTTTCTGGAAAAGGTTTCTTCTATAATTGCCGATTCGGCGAAGCTTCGGGAACGGATTATGGAAGAACAGTACCGGCTCCGGCAGGAGGAAGGGGAAGGGATTGGGGGCCGGGCCCCACAGAGGCAGAAAGACCCGGCCCTGCGGGAACAGGGGGGGAAAATCGTCCCCGGCAGCGAGATAATCGGAACCAGCAACGCCATGCGGGAGGTCGCCGGGTTAATCGCCCAGGTGGCCCCCAGCGACGCCACCGTGCTGATCACCGGGGAAAGCGGCACCGGAAAGGAACTGATAGCCGTGGAACTGCACCGGCTTTCCAAACGGACGGGGGCGCCCCTGATCAAAATAAACTGCGCGGCCCTTCCCGAATCGATCATCGAAAGCGAACTTTTCGGACATGAAAAAGGGGCCTTTACCGGGGCGATTCGGGAGCGGAAAGGGCGCTTTGAACTGGCCCACAAGGGGACGATCTTTCTGGACGAAATCGGGGAGCTTTCCCCCCAGATACAGGCGAAGCTGCTCCGGGTTCTTCAGGAACGGGAACTGGAACGGGTGGGGGGGACTTCCACCATCAAGGTTGACGTCCGGCTCATTACCGCCACCAATCGGAATCTGGATGAGGAGGTAAAGGCCGGGCGCTTCCGGGAGGACCTCTACTACCGGCTCAATGTGTTCCCTCTTCATATCCCCCCCCTGCGGGAACGGAAAAGCGACCTCATCCTTTTGGCGGATCATTTTGCCGAAAAATACGCGGAAAAAAACGGCAAGCTGATCAAACGGATTTCCACCCCGGCCCTGGATCTGTTGACCAGCTATTCCTGGCCCGGCAATGTCCGGGAACTGGAAAACTGCATTGAACGGGCGGTGATCCTCTCTACCGACACGGTGATCCATTCCTATAACCTGCCCCCCAGCCTCCAGTCCGCGGGTTCCACCAACACCGGGCCCACCACAACGCTGGAGGCGGCTCTTTCCCGGCTGGAAAAGGAGCTTATCGTGGAAGCCCTGAAAATCGCCGACGGCAATATGGCCGCCGCGGCCCGGCGGCTGGGGATCACCGAACGCCAGATGGGGCTCCGGGTCCACCACTATGGGATCAACTGGCGCCTTTACCGTTCAACAAAAATGTAGGAATTTCCATTTTTTCCCACATAAATGTAGGAAACCGGAAAGAGCGGGCGGCGGGAGAGGCGGAAAAATCCGGTTTTAGGGCCTGAAAATACGGCGGATCCCCCTTTGGCCGCGCCATAACGCCTTCCCGCGCCTTTTTTCGCCAAAAAAACACCCCTTCCCTCCCAAAAAAGCAAAAAATGCCCCTTCCGGGGCAAACTTGGCACGGTTCTTGCTTTTAATATTAATAATTATCCGGGATCGGGGCTGAAGGCGCTGCAGCCTTTCGTTCCGGGATTTTTACATCTCGCATAAAGAGGAGGACAGAAAAGTGCGGAAGAGATTGTTTATTTTTGCTTTGCTGCTGGTGTGCCTGGGAGGGACATCCCTTTTTGCCCAGGAGGCAATCGAAGAACTCGGATTTTCCCTGGACATGATATGGCTCTTTCTCGGGGCGATCCTGGTTTTTATCATGCAGATCGGTTTTGCCTGTCTGGAGACCGGATTGACCAGGGCAAAAAACGCCACCAATATCACCATGAAAAACGTGATGGACGTTTGTTTTGGCGCCATTATGTACTGGGCGCTGGGCTGGGGCTTCATGTATGGCAAGGACGCGCTGGGCGGCCTTATCGGGACGGATCAGTTTTTCTTTGCCCCCATGGAGCTTGACATCGAATCCGGCAATTTCTACAAGTCATGGTTCTTTCAGGTCGTTTTTGCCGCCACCGCGGCCACCATTGTGTCCGGGGCCATGGCGGAACGAACCCAGTTCAAAGCCTACCTGATCTACACCTGTTTTATTTCGGCCTTTATCTATCCCATTTCCGGCCACTGGATATGGAGTTCCGACGGCTGGCTGGGCGGACTGGGATTTCACGATTTTGCCGGTTCCACCGTGGTTCATTCCGTGGGCGGCTGGGCGGCCCTTATGGGCGCCATTGTTGTCGGCGCCCGGACCGGAAAGTATGTGAAAGGGCCCGACGGCAAAGTGTCGGTCAAAGCCTTCCCGGGCCACAATATTCCCTATGCGGCGCTGGGCGTTTTGCTCCTCTTCTTCGGATGGTTCGGTTTTAACGGCGCTTCTACCGGGATCGCCACCATCGGCGAAGGCGGCATCTGGAGCGGCCTTGCCATTGGCCGGGTTGCGGTAACGACCTGTCTTGCCGCCGCCGCGGGAGCGGTCGGCGCGCTCGCCTTCTCCTGGATTTGGTTCAAGAAGCCCGACGCTTCCATGACCCTGAACGGTGTTCTGGCGGGTCTTGTGGGTATCACCGCTCCCTGCGCGGTGGTTTCGCCGGGGGCTGCCATCATCATCGGCCTGGTTGCCGGCGTCCTTGTGGTGCTTTCGGTTGAGTTTATCGACAAGGGGTTAAAGGTAGACGACCCTGTGGGGGCCGTATCGGTCCACCTTACCTGCGGCATCTGGGGGACTGTGGCAGTCGGCATCTGGGGCAATGTGGACGGCGTTGCGGTGGGCCTGCTCCACGGCGGCGGCTTTGCCCAACTGGGAGTACAGCTTCTGGGCATTGTCTCGGTCGGCGCATGGGTGGTCATTACCAGCCTTGTTCTGTTCCTGATCATCAAGGCGATAACGGGCCTGCGGGTGGGCCACAAGGAAGAGGCCATGGGTCTTGATCTTTCGGAACACAAGGCCGAAGCCTATTCAGGCTTCCAGATTTTCAGCAATATGTAAGGAGGCGGGAAAATGAAGTTGATTGTTGCCTACATACAACCTCATGCGTTAAACGAGGTCAAGCAGGAACTCTACAAGGCCGAAGTGTATAAGCTGTCTATCACCAACGCTATGGGCTGCGGCCAACAAAAGGGTTATACTGAACACTACCGGGGCGTTGAAATGGAAGTGAACCTTTTGAAAAAGGTCCGGATCGAAATTGCGGTGAACGACAATTTTGTGAAGCCCACGGTGGACGCCGTCATCCGGGGCGCCCGGAGTGGTGAGATTGGGGACGGTAAAATTTTTATCCTCCCCATTGAAGAATGTATCCGTATCAGAACCGGGGAGACCGGCCCGGCGGCAATCGGTTAAGGGAACCATTTGGAAACCCAGGTTGAGTTTCCGAAAAAAACTCCGGGCAAGTTTCCCGGAGCGCAAAAAAGGAGTGAGGGGATGTCCGGAATTTTTTCCGGATATCCCCTGTTTTAGTCAACCAACCGCTAAAAAACAGCAAAGTGCGGGGCATTGAAACCCGCAGGGTTTCTTGCAGAACTTGTGTCGGACTTTAGTCCGCGATAACCAACAACGAACCGGAGGTTCGAGTTATTGAACAAGTCCAATTTGATACCATTACGGCGGCTTTATTTATCAAGTTTTGAAAAAGACGCTGGGTTTTAATATTTTTATTTTTTGTCAGGAGGATTATATGAGTTCGGTAATTGACTTTACCAAAACCCCCGTGGCCGAAATGTACGGCTCCAACAGTTTTTCCAATGCCGTCATGCGGGAACGGCTGCCGAAAAACATTTACCGGGAAATTGTGGCGGTTCAAAACGGCGAAAAGGAATTGACCCTGGAAGTGGCCGAAGTAGTGGCCGCCTCCATGCGGGACTGGGCCATTGCCAAAGGCGCCAGCCACTACACCCACTGGTTCCATCCCCTGACCGGATTGACGGCGGAAAAGCATGACAGCTTTATCGCCCCCACCGGGGATGGCCGGGTGATCATGGAATTTTCCGGGAAAGAACTGGTAAAGGGTGAACCCGATGCGTCGAGCTTCCCTTCAGGCGGCCTGCGGGCAACCTTTGAGGCCCGGGGCTACACCGCCTGGGACGTAACAAGCCCGGCCTTTCTGAAACAGGATCCCACGGGTACCACCCTCTGCATACCCACCGCTTTTATCAGCTATTACGGCCACGCGCTGGACAAAAAAGTTCCCCTGCTGCGGGCCATGGACGCCCTCAACAAACAGGCCCTCCGGGTTCTCCGGGCCATCGGAAACGAAACGTCCACGAGGGTTTTCACCACCGTGGGGCCCGAGCAGGAATATTTCCTCATCGATAAAAATTATTACAACCAGCGGCCCGATCTGATGCTCACAGGACGGACAGTGTTCGGCGTCCTCCCCGCCAAGGGCCAGGAGATGGAGGATCATTACTTCGGCGCCATTAAGGAACGAGTGGCCGGGTTTATGCGGGAACTGAACACGGAACTGTGGAAGGTAGGGATCGCCGCCAAGACCCAGCACAACGAAGTGGCCCCCAACCAGTTTGAAATCGCCCCGGTCTACGCCACTACCACCGCCGCAGTGGACGCCAACCAGATCGTGATGGAAACAATCCGCAGCGTGGCCCGGCGGCACGGCATGGAAGGGCTGCTCCACGAGAAACCCTTTGCCGGGGTCAACGGTTCGGGGAAACACAACAAATGGTCCATGGCCACCGACGACGGGATCAACCTGTTTGAGCCCGGCGAAAACCCCGAGTCCAACGCCCGGTTCCTCCTCTTTACCGCCGCGGTGATTGAGGCGGTGGATCGCTATGCCCTGCTGATCCGCTCTTCGGCGGCCAGCGCTGCCAACGATCACCGGCTGGGCGCCAACGAGGCCCCTCCGGCCATCGTGTCCATTTTCTTCGGCGGCCCCCTGACCGAAATATTCGACAACATCGCTGAGGGAAAAAGCTCCGGCAAATCAAAGTCCGGCGAAAAAATTACCCTGGGGGTTACGAGCCTTCCCGCCCTGCCCAAGGACGTGTCCGACCGGAACCGGACGAGCCCCTTTGCCTTTACGGGAAACAAATTTGAATTCCGCATGGTAGGCTCCTCGCAGTCCATCGCCACCCCCAACACGTTCCTCAACGTGGCGGTGGCCCAGGTTCTCTCCGAATTTGCCGGCAAGCTGGAAGCCGCCAGGGGCGACAAAAACAGCGCCATCCAGGATATCATCAAGGAATCCTACGCCAAACACCGAAGGGTTGTATTTAACGGTAACGGCTACACCGATGAATGGGTCAGGGAAGCGGAACGGCGGGGACTCCCCAATGTGAAAAACGCCGTGGACGCCCTGTCGGTGCTGGTCCACAGCGAAACCATCAGCCTCTTTGAGGCCCACAAGGTTCTTTCCCAGGAGGAAATGGAAAGCCGCTACCACATCTATCTGGAAAAATATTCCAAGCAGATCAACATTGAAGCGGGAGTTACCATTGAGCTGGCCCGGCGCTCTATTTTCCCTGCGGCCACCGCGTATGCCGGTTCCCTGGCCCGGGACGCCGCAGCCCTGGCGGCCATCGGCGCGGCCAGCGCCTCCCAGGAAAAACGGGCCAAGAAGATTGGCGACCTTCTGGGCGAGCTGTACGATGAAACGGCAAAACTGGAGACCGTCCTTTCCGAAGCCCAGGGCACTGAGGATGCGGCGGCCCAGGCTAAATCCTACTTTGAAAAAGTCAGGCCCGCCATGGATGCCGTCCGCCTTCGGGTAGACGCTCTGGAGAAAACGGTGGCCAAGGATTTCTGGCCCCTGCCGGGTTATGAGGAAATGCTGTTTAAACTGTAAGAGCGGGCTGAGGGGGGAGAAGTGAAAAGCGGTTTTGCCGCGGGGACTTCCCCGCTGTTTACGCGCTTTCCGGCTCCTCCCTCCAGCCCGTTTCCGCTGCTTTTACTGACCCGGCAATTGTAATTCAGACATCAGCGGCATAGGCTATGGCCGGATCAAGAAAATATCGTTTAATCCGTTTCGGCTTTTTACGCAGCATGTTCATGTGTTCTTCCGTCGCGGCCCTTAAACCTTCTTTCGTCCTCTTCGGCGTCCGGGAACCTACCCC
>JAISBS010000014.1 GCA_031266075.1 Treponema sp. | reverse complement strand
GACTCCTAGAGTTCCGCGTCGTCATTTTTGACGATAAGGCTGGTCGCGAAAAACACCGCCACCACGATCAGGGCCAGGATCACCCCTATGGCCGCCCCCGCGCCGGAATCCCGGGCCGTGGCGGCGGAGGAGGAGGCCCCAAAGACCAGTTCGTACATGTAGTTCATGGGGGCCACCGTATCGTTGGAAAGGTTCACCGGGCTGAAAAGCTGGCCCCACACGAAGAACCCCACGGTGAACACGGTCCACATAACAATATTGGTGCGGATAACCCCCCGCATATTGGGGATAGTTACATAGATAAAACGCTGCAATCCGTTGGCCCCCGACAAGTAGGCGGCCTCGTAGTAATCCCGGGGAATCTGCTCTATGCCGCTCATAAAGATAAGCATGTGGTAGCCGACCATCCCGAAGCAGTAGGCCGCGAGCATGCTCCAAAACAGGTTGCCCGGCGCGGTCCACAGGGTCCGGCTGGCCCCTTCCAGCTTAAGAAAGGCAAAAACGTTGTGCAGCAGGCCGTAATCGGAATTGTACACGTAGTTGATCCACATGGTCCCCATGGCCACGGCGCTGACCACGTTGGGCAGGTAGATGACGCTGCGGAAAAACTTCACCCCACGGCCGCCGGGGTTGTTGGTCAGGATCACCGCGAACAGCAGGGCCAGGAACATCACGCCGCAGCCCCCGGCAAACCAGATTCTGCCGATGTTCTTTAGGGACTGGCGGAAGATGGGGGTGCCGAAGAGTTTGAGATAATTGCCGAACCCGGTAAAAACCCATTTCGACACCGGGTCCGACACGCTTTCCACCTTAAAGAAACTCATCACCAGGGTTCGGAGGGTGGGGTACAGAAAAACCAGCACATAACAGATCACCGCCGGGGCGAGAAAGGTGATAATAACCGGCTTGTTGGGCTTCAGCATACACTCTCCAATCCTGACGCGGAATCTACACGCATGGAAAACCTAATAAGGGCGCATCAGCCCTTTTAGGGCTGTGCTGTATGGAAATGATTGTAAAACATTTCCATACGGAAATGGGCGCATCAGGCCCTTCGGACCTGTGCTGTATGGAAATGATTGTAAAACATTTCCATACGGAAATGGGCGCATCAGCCCTTTTAGGGCTGTGCTGTAAGGAAAAGGTTATACGCATCTCCATACGGAGATGGGCGCATCCGTCCGCTTACGCGGACGGACCGGGCTATCCGCTTGTATCTTTTGCCGCCTGCGGCGTCAAAAGGATACCGCTTCTATCCCTTGCGCGAACCAAAACCGCTTCGCGGTTTTGGTTTTGCGGAGTTTGCGCTGCGCGCAAACTCCTGGGCGTCCTGGGGTGGAGTTTGGGGTTCTACCCCAAACTCCGAAAACCAAAACGCTCCGCGTTTTGGTTCCCCTTGCGCGGTTCCATAGCGGAACTTTTTGCCGCCCCGCGTTACCTTCTCCGCGGTGTACCCCGGGCGCACCGGGGCACGCAGCCTACCGGGCCATGTTCGCGGCGAACTGCTCGGCGGTCAAATTGCCCGCCACCAGACGGGCGAAATTTTCTTTGATCTTCGCGTTGATGTCGGGATTATCTTCCATTCCCACCGCCCAGGGAAGCCGCCTGGTAGTGGCGTCCACCACCGCCTTGGCGTCGGCCAGGGCGGGCGGCCACTGGGAGGCGTTCCCCATGGGGATGCCGATGCTTTCGGCCGCCAGGGCCGCGTCCCATTCACCGGTGGTAAGCCAGACGATAAAGCGGAAGGCCTCTTCCGGGTGCTTGGTGTTTTTGTTGATCCCAAAGCTCTGGGAACCGAAGTTGTTCGCCGTAACGCCGTCGCCGCCGGGCCCTATGGCGGGCCAGGCAAAGGAACCCCAATTCATGTTGGGGGCGTTTCCCTTGATCTCGTTGGGGAGCCAGGTGCCGTTCAGGTACATGGCTGCCCGGCCGGTGGCGATTTCTTCAACCTGCCCCGCGGGGTAGATGTTCGACGCGGCCCGGGCGCTGATGTACCCGTTCTTCGCCATATTTTCCCAGATGCGGCCGAATTCGAGGGTCTGGGGGCCTGAAAAATCGTTGTTTTTCACCATGGCTAATGTAGCGTCCATACCGATAAGGCGGTCCACGGTATAGCCGAAAAGGCAGGCCATGTACGCGTCGTCCACGGTGATACCCGCCACCCCGATAGCCTTGAGTTTCGCGCAGGCGTCCAGCATCTCATTCCAGGTCTTGGGAACGGCGGTAATGCCCGCCCGCTGGAACAGGTCTTTGTTGTACATGGTCACAAAGGTGGAAGGCTGGTAGGGAATGTTCTTCACCGTACCGCTGCCGAGCTGCCGGGCCAGGTCCAGCAGGGTCTTGTTGACCACGCTGCCGAAGGGCTGGCCGCCGGTGGTCGGGTAGGACCGGGAAACATAGCTGTCCAGGGGCAGCAGGTAGTTTCCCCAGGCGTTGGCGACCCGTTCAATGTCTTCGTCAAAAAGATCGATAACTTCCCCGGCGTCCAGCGCGGGCTGCAAGGTCTTGCGGATATCCCGGCCGTTAAAGTTGATATCAACCTTAATGCCCGTGTCCTTGGTAAAGGCTTCCGCGGCCCGGGCGATTACCTGGCCCTGGGGTTCCGCCTCGTTCCACATGGACCAGTACACCAGGGTTGTTCCCGAACTGCCGCCGGCGCTCCTGCCGCCGGCTCCGGCCAAGGCCGCCGCTAAGGCCAGCAGGGCCGCTCCTAAGACGATACGTTTCATATTCTGCCTCCTGATACGTGATACTGTCTTACAAAAGACAGCTTGTGTTTTCTAGCAATGCCGGTTAACCAGTTCTTCGGCAATTTCCGCCGCCGCCGCCCGCCGGGCGTCCATGGAGCGGATCAGGGCTATCTGGTTCCGGCAGCGGTCCAGGTTGTGGCCGGACCGGGCGGTAAAATAGTAATGATCCCCCTCAAGGTAATCGGTGAGGAACCGGAGGCCCATGATTTGGGTGATGTTCCGGCCCGCCTCGCAGAGCAGTTCCGTTTCTTTGGGGATGAGGAATTGGGAGGCCTGTGAAAGATACCCGTCCAGGAGGGCTTCAAAATAAGCCGGGTCGAATGCAACCTTGTCCAGGTCCTGTTCGTCCTCCGCCGTCCGGGCGCTTACGGTCCGGATAAGATCCCCCAGGTCAAAAAGACTCGTGCCGGGCATAACCGTGTCCAGGTCTATGACGCAGCAGGCGCGGGAATCTTTGTTATCGACCAGGATATTGCTTATTTTCGTGTCGTTATGGCAGATCCGTTCGGGGATGGAGCCGTCCTTAAGGGCCCGGATCAAAGAGCCCCCCCGGTCCTCGTTTTTTTCCATAAAGGCGATTTCGTCCCGGACATCCTTAAGGCGGCCGGCCGCGTCCCGGGAGACGGCTTCGTGAAAACGGCGGTACCGGCTTTCCATGTTGTGGAAGTCGGGAATCGTTTCATGGAGCCGCGCTCCGTCCAGGTCGGCAAGCTGCCGCTGGAAAAGGGCGGCGCTTTCCCCCAGAAACCGGGCCTCCTCAATGGAGGATACCAGTTCCGGCGTATGGGTTCCCTCAATAAAAAGGTAGGTCCGCCACCAGCCGCCTTCAGCGTCCCGGACCCAGGGTTTCCCGTCCCGGGAGGGGACCACCGTCAGCACCCGGCGGCTCCGGCCGGGAGTTCCCTCCCGGAGCAGTTTTTCCGCGATGTGGCGGGTTACCCGGACTATGTTTTCCATAACCTGATCGGGGCGGACAAAGACCTTTTCGTTTATCCGCTGGTGGGTGTACCGAACCTTGGCCCCCGCCTGGTCCCATTGGGAGCGGAACGTGGTGTTGATGTGGCCGCCGCCCAGGGGTTCGGTGCATTCCAAGTCCCCGTAGAGTAAAAATTGAGGGAGGACCCCCGCCAGCAAAGGTGCATAATCCTGAGCCATAGTTTTATTTTAAATTGCTTTTCTCAATCTTCCATAGCGGAATATGGAAAAAACATGGACAATTATGCAATTATCGGGTATAGTTATCCGGTGATCGAGAAACTGGGGCTTTTTTTTAATGAGGAAGTACAGCGGCTTATCGACAGCTTTGCCTACTGTTTTAAAGTAAAAATCACGATCTTTTCTTCCGGGGTGGAGGAACTGCTGGTGGGGCTCCAGAATCCCGGCTCCCATTTCTGCGTGCTGATCCAGAAAAAACTCCGGTTCCGGTACCGCTGCTGCCGTCAGGACGCGCTCATGTGCCGGCGTTCCGGACAAAAGCGGGGCGCCGTGGTGTACCGCTGCTTCGCGGGGCCTTCGGAATCGGTTATACCCATTGAAATCGGAGGGGCCATCATCGGATACGGTATGCTCGGGCAGTTCAGAACCGCGGAACGCCTGGGTGAAGAAACCCTCCGGGACTGGATCGCCGCGGGGTTTGAAGGGGAAACCCTGGAGGCCGCCTTCCGGGAACAGCCCTTTTTTGACCCGGCGGCCCTGGACAATATGCTCCGGCTCTTTTCCATGCTCATATCCTTTGTGGTTACCCGGGAATATGTAAAGATCCGCCGCCCCGGCCTTACGGAAAAGGTGATCCAGTGGCTGGAAGACCATATCGCGGAGCCCCCCAATTTGGACGAAATGGCCGGGGCCGTGAACCGGAGCCGGTCCACCATTTCCCATACCGTCAAACGCAACCTGGGCTTGAGTTTTAAGCAGCTCTGCATCCTCAAACGGATTCAGCGTTTTGAAAGCATCATTGCCCTGGACCCCAACCTTTCAATTCAGGAGGCGGCCTCCCGGGTCGGCTATGAGGATCCCCTTTATTTTTCCCGGATTTACAAAAAAGTCCGCCTGGCCCCCCCGTCAACCTATATCAAATCCATCCGGGACAAACGCATAGAAATTCCCCCCGGCCTTCCCCATGGGGTATACTCCCCGCCGGGAGAGGAACACGGCCAAAAAAAGCGCAAAGATTCAGCGAACAGGTCCAGACCCTTTTAGCGGGCCCCTTAATGCCCGGGCTCTACAGAACTTCCTGATTTCTATGCGGGGACTGTATCCTGAAATCCTTAAAAAAATTTCCAAAAATATAAAATATTTTTCCCC
>JAISBS010000090.1 GCA_031266075.1 Treponema sp. | reverse complement strand
CCGGTCTTCTGGGAAGAAACGGAAGATGACCGGACCCAAAAGACGGTTCACCGCTGCCATGAACCCAGGCTATATGCTTACCGTTCTTTTCGGAAAGTAAATGCAGGAGCCCTGGGCCTTAGACACGTACGTATTGACAAAAATTTTAAACATCGATAGAATCATAGCGACAGTCGAAGTTCAGAACAAAAAAAGGGCCGTTCAGACGACCCTTTTTTTATAAGAGCATTGTTCAGAAGCTTTCTGGACAACAGGCGCGAAAACAGGTGTGGAACGATGCGGTATAGCCCCCGGAAAAAAGGCGGCCCGGTGGATTTTGAAAATCCGCGGGGTTCGGCGGACGCCGCCGGGCCCCTGTACGATTTACTGGAACCGGTTACCCGGGGGCTTGGCCTGGACCTGGTGGAACTGACCGTGTCCCGGCACAAAAGGGCCGTGCAGGTTCGGGCGGTGGTCTACAAAAACGGGCCCCTGGGGGTGGATGACTGTTCCCGGGCCCATCACGCCCTGCTGCCCCGGCTGGAACTGGCCTTTTCCGACCAGGACCTCTATGTGGAGGTTTCTTCGCCGGGGATAGACCGGCTTATCAAGGACGGGGTGGAATTCGCCTTTTACCTGGGCCGGGGAGTCCGGTGTTACCGCACCGACATTTCAGACTGGTCGGCGGGTATTCTGGAATCCGCCGGTGAAGAAGGAATTGTTCTCCGGGGAAAAGAGGGAGACATACCTGTTAAATATGAGATTATAGCCAAGGCGAAGCTGGATTCTTCGCTGGAGTAACATTGGGGAGGTTTTACTGTGGCAACCGATATGTCGGACGCAATCCGCCAGCTCAGTCAGGACCGCGGTCTTTCGGAAGAACTGATTCTCACAACTATTGAAAATACCCTTTTGGCGGCCTACAAGCGCCGTTTTGGAAACGCCGATAACGCCATAGTCCGGTTTACCGACGATAAAGAAGTTTCCATCTACGCCCAAAAAAAGATCGTCGAGCATGACGGGGTGTACGATCCGGTTTCCGAAATAGACCTGGACGAGGCCCGGGAACTGAATCCCGAAGCGGAGGTGGGGGACGAAATCCTTATCGAGGTAGACCCCCGGGATTTTGACCGGCTGGCGGTACAAAGCGCCCGGCAGACCGCCCATCAGTCCATCCGGGAGATTCAAAAGGACAGCCTTTATTCGGAATTCAAGGACAAGGTGGGGGAAATCATCATCGGCTATTACCAGCGGGAATGGAAGGGCACCATTTACGTGGATCTTGGCAAAATGGAAGGGATTCTCCCCAAAAAATATCAGTCCCCCCGGGAGACCTATCATGTAAACGACCGGATCAAGGCCCTGATCACCGAGGTAAAAAAGGAGACATCGGGGCTTCAGGTGATTCTGTCCCGGACCCACACGGATTTTGTCCGGGCCATATTTGAACTTGAGGTTCCCGAGGTCTATGACAAAACCGTGGAGATCCACAAGATCGTCCGGGAGCCGGGCTACCGGACCAAGCTGGCGGTCTATTCCAACCGGGATGACGTTGACCCCGTAGGGGCCTGCGTGGGTCTCAAAGGGGTGCGGATTCAGGCAGTGATCAAGGAACTGGAAGGAGAAAAGATTGACATTCTCAAATACGATCCCGATCCCCGGCGCTTTATCAAAAACGCCCTGTCCCCCGCGGAAGTCCGGGATGTGATCATCCTGGACGAGGGGAAACATCAGGCCCTGGCGGTGGTGAACGATTCCCAGCTTTCCCTGGCTATTGGCAAACAGGGCCTCAATGTCCGGCTGGCGAACCGCCTGGTGGACTGGAATATCGACGTAAAAACCGACGCCCAGTTCGAGGCCATGGACATTGCCGCCGAATCCCGGCGGGCGGTTTCCGAACTCTTCGGAGACGCCGATGAATACGGCGAGGAAATTTCCCGAATTTCGGAACTCCCCGGCGTGGATTCCCAGACCGCGGCGGTTCTGCTGGAAAACAACATCGATTTTATCGAAGATTTCCTTGCCCTGAGCCCCGAAGAACTGGGGGCGCTGGAAAAAATCTCTACGGAACAGCTTGAAACTCTCCGCAAACTTATTGAAGAATATGTGGAGATTGTGGAAGAGGACGGCGGGGAGGCGGAATATGAGGAAGCCGCCGCCGAAAACGACCCGGAAACCGGGAGCGAAACCGGGGACGGGGCCGCGGAACCGGAGACGGTAGAGGAATATGAATGTCCCGAATGCGGGGCCCGGATCACCGTTGATATGACAAACTGTCCGAATTGCGGCATCGGATTGAGTTTTGAATATGAGGACGAATAACTGGCTTGTCCGGCCAGGGGCCGGACAAGTCCATAAAGGAATACCATGGCTGAGGAATTAGACAGTACCCAAAAACCCCGGGCGGAACTCATCAAACGCACCCAGAACGAACATGAACCGCCGGAAGGGGGCGGCAAAGGCGCTTCCGCGGAACACAGCGAACGCCGAAAAGTGATCGTCGTCAAAAAGAAAGCCCCCGCCCAGACCGCTTCCCCCCAGGGCCCGGCAAAAAAGGTTCAGCCAAAAGTTGTGGTGTCCAGCCGTCCGGACGCGCCCAGGGCAAAAACCGGCGACGCGCCCAGGCCTACAGAACAGAAGTCCGCCCCCGGGCGGGAGAACGGCCAGATCAGCTCGTTCCCCGTAACCCAGCGGCCCGCCGCCGCCGCCGGCAGAGTGGGGGGAAAATTTGTGGGACGAAGTCCCCGGGACGAAGTCCCCCGGAGCGCCCCGTCCGGCTCCTTCTCCGGGCGCCCCGTGGGAACCGCGGGCCGGGTCGGAGGCCGCCCGGCGGGGCCCCACGGCGATTCCGGACGGCCCGGCGGCTCTGGTCGTCCCGGCTTCGGCGGGCCCCGGCCCGGCGGCCCCGGACGTCCCGGTTTCGGCGGGCCACGGCCCGGCGGCCCTGGTCGTCCCGGCTTCGGCGGGCCCCGGCCCGGCGGTCCCGGACGGCCCGGCGGGCCGGCCCCCGGCACCCCCCTACCGGAAGGCAAGGGGCCCGCAAAACGAACCTTCAAGGCAAAAAAGCCGGTCTATAACCGGAAGGAAAAAGAACAGGAGATGGAGGAAAAACTCCTCCAGACCAAGAAAAAAATCTCTCATATCGCCAATCCGGTACCCAAATCCATCGAAATTATGGAAGTGGTGTCCGTTTCAGAACTGGCCCGGAAGATGAACCTCAAGGCATCGGATTTGATCCAGAAGCTGATGAGCATGGGGATGATGGTTACCATCAACCAGCAGATCGACGCCGACACCGCCTCCATTCTGGCCGCGGAATTCGGGGCAGATGTAAAAATCATCAGCCTCTACGACGAAACGGTTATTGAAACCGGTTCCGACGAAGGGGCGGAAATGCTTCCCCGGCCTCCGGTGGTTACGGTCATGGGCCATGTGGATCACGGAAAGACAAAACTCCTGGACGCCATCCGCAGCGCCGACGTGGTGTCCGGCGAATTCGGCGGCATCACCCAGCATATCGGCGCGTATATGGTTGACACCCCCAGGGGGAAAATCACCTTTCTCGACACCCCCGGCCACGAAGCCTTTACCCGGATGCGGGCCCGGGGGGCCCAGGTAACGGACATCGTGGTGCTGGTGGTGGCTGCCGATGACGGCGTTATGCCCCAGACCATCGAAGCGTTGAACCACGCAAAAGAGGCGGGGGTTCCCATCATTGTGGCGGTGAACAAAATCGACAAACCGGAGGCCAATCCCGACCGGGTAAAAAGCCAGCTTTCCGAACTGGGGCTCCAGCCGGAAGATTGGGGCGGCCAGACCATGTTTGTGGAAATTTCGGCCCTGCAAAAGAAGGGGATCGATAAGCTGGTGGAAGCGATCCTTCTGGAGGCTGAAATTCTGGATCTCAAGGCCAACTACAACCGTTCCGCGGAGGGCAAGATTCTCGAATCCCGGATCGACCATGGCCGGGGCATCGTGGCCACCGTGATGGTAGAAAAAGGCACCCTGCGGATCGGCGATTCTTTTGTGGCGGGGATCTGGCCCGGCAAGGTCAGGGCCCTTTTCAACGACAAGGGCGGAAAGCTGGAAGAAGCCGGCCCTTCCATGCCCATCGAGGTGCTGGGCTTTGAAGGCATCCCCAACGCCGGCGACCCTCTCCAGGTGGTGGATGATGAAAAAGTGGCCCGGGAATATTCATCCAAGCGGCAGGAACTCAAGCGTTTTGAGGACGCGAAAAATATCCGGAAGATCACCCTGGACAACCTCTACGCAACGATCAGCGACGGGGCCATCCAGGAACTGAAAGTCATCATCAAGGCGGACGTGCAGGGTTCCGCGGAGGCTCTCCGGTCCAGCCTGGAAAAACTTTCTAATAAGGAAGTCAGGCTCAACGTGATCCAGGCCCTTCCCGGCGCCATCAACGAAGGGGACGTGGATCTGGCCATTGCATCCAACGCGATCCTCATCGGATTCAACGTCCGGCCTGTTCCCAAGGCAAAACTGCTGGCGGATCAGGAAAAGGT
This sequence comes from Treponema sp., assembly GCA_031266075.1. Lineage (GTDB taxonomy): Bacteria > Spirochaetota > Spirochaetia > Treponematales > Breznakiellaceae > JAISAN01. Next base: position 8,215 of record JAISBS010000090.1, on the reverse strand, counting down.
GGATATCCGCAAATACAACGTCATCTACAAGGCAGTGGAGGAAATCCAGCTTGCTATGGAGGGAATGCTCAAGCCCGACACCAAAGAAGAGGTCATCGCTTCTGTGGAAGTACGAAACACTTTCAAGGTTCCCAGAGCGGGAATCATCGCGGGCTGTTATGTCCTTACCGGCACGGTCAAGCGAAGCGCCAGCGCCAATATTATCCGGGACGGCATTGTGGTGCATACGGGTAAACTCGCCTCCCTCCGGCGTTTCAAGGACGATGTGAAGGAAGTGGCCGCGGGCTTTGAGTGCGGCATCGGCCTTGAAAATTTTGACGATATTCAGGTGAACGATCAGCTTGAAATTTTTGAAATGGTCGAAGTGGCGCGGAAATTAAGCTAGTTTGGGGCCCCTATGCCGGCATATCGACTTGAACGGGTAGGGCGGCTTATTCAGGAAAAAATAAGCGCCCTTGTTCTGGAAGGCAAAATCAAAGACCCCCGGGTCAATTCTTTCTTATCCATCACCCGGGTATCCGTGTCCCGGGATCTGGCCTGGGCCGATGTCTATGTGTCCCATATCCGCCCCGGTTCGGGCTGCGGACGGGGGGTGGAGGGACTGCAAAGCGCCGCGGGTTTTATCCAGGCCCAGTTGGGGCTTTCCATGCGGATCAGGAAAATTCCCCATCTCCGCTTTCACGAGGACGCCAGCATCCGGGAAGGTTTTGATCTGGTAAAAAAAATCGAAGGTTTGACAAAAGATGGCGGAACAGAGCCCCCGGACGAATAGAGCGCGCCGGAGCCCCCCCGCTGTGGACGGGGGCCTTTTACTTCTCAATAAAAAAGCGGGGATCACTTCTTTCGGGGCCCTGGCCGAAGTGAAACGGGCCTTGGGTACTTCCCGGGTGGGCCATACGGGCACGCTGGATAAATTCGCCGAAGGGCTGCTTCCGGTTCTGGTTGGCCGGGCGGTGAAGTTAAGCCCCTGGTTTTCCCACTGCGACAAGGAATACCGGGGCCGCGTCCGCTTCGGCGTGGAAACCGATACCCTGGATCCTGAGGGGCAGACGGTGGCCGAAGCCCCCCTCCCCTCGCGGGAGAGCCTGGAAGCGGTTCTACCCCGGTTCCGAGGGGAAATCCTCCAGGCCCCGCCGGCCTATTCGGCCATCCACCTGGGGGGCCGCCGGGCCTCGGAACTGGCCCGTTCCGGGGAGACCCCGGAGATGAAACCGCGGCCCGTCCGCGTCTACCGGCTGGAATTGACCGCCTGGGATCCGCCCCTGGCGGACATAAGGGTTCACTGCTCTTCCGGAACCTATATCCGTTCCCTGGCCAGAGACCTGGCCCTGGCCGCGGGATCCCGGGCCTATCTGACCGCCCTGACCCGGACCCGCTTTGCGGGCTTTGATCTGGCCCGGGCCGTTTCCGGCGACCAAGTCTCCGGGGTCCCGCTGGCCCTGGCAAAGGCCCTTTTACCCATAGACCGGACGGTTATGGAGGACCTGGGCCTTCCCTATTTTAATTTGCCGGCGGAATATTTACAAAATATCATACATGGCAAACAACCTTCTCAGGTGCTGGCCGGACAGGACCTTCACTATCCCGCCTTTGGCCCCCCACATGCCGGCCCCGGCGTGCACTCCGCCGCGGTCTTTTGCGGCGAAACCTTTGCGGGGATCATCGAACAAAGGCCCGGCGGCGGGGATGAAACGGTTTGGGCTTACGGCTATGTCTACGCCGCCGGGCAGGGGGCCTCTGATGAGGGTAATTGACTGGGCGGACTTTATCTCCGGAAAAGCCCCGCCGGACGATTTTCCCGGCGATCAACCCCTCTCCCTCAGCATCGGAGTTTTCGACGGGGTTCACCGGGGCCATCAGGAGCTTATCCGGCGGATTACCGCCGAATCCCCCGCCGCCACGGTGATCACTTTCCGGCAGAATCCCCGGCAGGTTCTTTCCCCGGAAAAGCACCAGGGGGACATTTTCAGCCTCAAGCAAAAGCTGGCGGTTCTGGAGTCGCTGGGGGTGAGCCGGGCCGTACTGATTGACTTTTCCGGGAATTTCAGTAGACTTACCGGCAGGGACTTTATCGGCTTGCTGAAAAAAAGCTGCCGGATCGGCTATATGGCCCTGGGGGTGAATTTTCGCTGCGGCCACCGCCTGGATACGGGGGCCCGGTCCATCAGAACCTGGATGATGGAGGACGGCCTTACCGCGGATCTGGTTGAACCGGTTATGGAAGGCCGGCATCCGGTCAGTTCCAGCCGGATCCGGTCGCTGGTTTCCGCCGGGGATCTGGCCGCCGCCGCCGCCCTTATGGGCCGGGCGTTGCGGATCGATCTTTCCGGCATGGCGGTTTCAGACGGCGGGGAGGGCCGGTGTTACGACGCCGCCTCCGTATCGCGGATAACGCCCCGGCCAGGAAGCTACCGGGTTCTGGTCCGCGGGGCCGGCGCCGGGCGTGAAACAACGGTTTTTATAAAAGACCGGAAAATATTCATACCGGCAAAAACCGGCGATCCTGTCTTCGGGGTGGAGGACATTGAGTTTATAAGTTGAAGCCGGGGCTGTCCTGAAAGTTTGAAAAACCTGTTCGGCCCGCTTAAAAGCAGCAAAAATGCGGAGCATTGAAACCCGCGGGGTTTCTTGCGCGACTTGCAAGCCAACCTTTGGTTAGCCGATAACCAACAACGAACCGGAGGTTCGAGTTATTGAACAAGTCCATTCAGTTGAGACGGAACGGCAGGGGCCGGATACCGGAGCGCCGGGGATTTTTTCCCCGGCCTTTTAACCAAGTACCCAAGGAGTGTAAATATATGGCATTAACCAAGGAAGAAGTAACTTCCCTCGTGACCAAATTCGGCAAAAGCGAAAAAGATTCAGGCGCGTCGGAAGTTCAGATTGCCTTGCTTACCGAGCGGATCAACCAGCTTACGGAGCATTGCAAACAGTTCAAAAAGGACAAGTCCAGCCAGCGGGGCCTCTTGATCCTGGTCGGTAAACGGCGCCGGATGCTGAAATACGTTCAGCGTACCAATCTGGAAAAGTACCGTTCCCTTATCAAGGCATTGGGTCTTCGTAAATAATGGTTCAAAAAGTAAGCTTCGAAATAGCCGGTAAGGAGTTGACCCTCGAAACCGGCAGGATAGCGAAACAGGCCAACGGCTCTGTATTCGCCCAGTATGCGGGTTCCGCGGTGATCGCCACGGTCTGTTCCTCCGCCGAATCGGTGGAGGGTCTGGATTACGTGCCCCTCACGGTGGATTACAACGAAAAATACTACGCCGCGGGAAAGATCCCCGGCGGCTTCATCAAGCGGGAAAACCGGCCCAAGGACAAGGAAATTCTCGTGTCCCGGCTTATCGACCGGCCTATGCGGCCCCTTTTTGAAAAAAGCTTTGGCCGGGAAATTCAGGTGGTTCCCACCACAGTTTCCGCAGATCAGGTGAACCCCCCGGACATTCTGGCCATTATCGCCTCTTCCGCGGCGGTTCACCTTTCCGACATCCCCTTTAACGGCCCCATTGCCGCCGTCCGGGTCTGTTCTGTGGACGGGGAACTGGTAGTGAACCCCACCTACGAACAAATCGAAAAGTCCCAGATGGAAATCGTGGTGGCGGGCACTAAAGACGGCATCACCATGGTGGAAGGGGGGGCCAAAGAGGTTGACGAAGACCTGATGATCGCCGCCCTGGAAAAGGCCCACAAGGTGATCATCGAATTCTGCGACCTCCAGGAAAAGCTCCGGGAACTGGCGGGAAAACCGAAACTCCCCCTGAACGAACCGGCCTTTACCCTGGAAAACCGGGAGGCCATCCGTTCCGCAGCCTACCCCCGGCTGAAAACCGCCTGTTTTCTCCCCACTAAGCAGGAGCGCCATGAAGGGGTGGCGACGGTCAAGAAAGACCTGGCCGCCCAATATGCGGCCCAGCTTGAGGACGAAAACCAGAAAAAGCTCTTCAATGCCCTTTTTGAGGATCTACAGTACGAAATTCTCCGCTCGTCGATCCTGGACACGGGGCGGCGGGTTGACGGACGGGGCACCGAAGATATCAGAAACATCACCTGTGAGGTGGGCATCCTGCCCCGGACTCACGGTTCGGCCCTCTTTACCCGGGGGGAGACCCAGGCCTTGGTAGTTACCACCCTGGGCACCGTCTTTGACGAGCAGATCTTCGACGATATTGAAGGGGACAGGCGGGAAAATTTCATGCTCCACTACAACTTCCCCCCCTATTCGGTGGGCGAGGTAGGCCGGATGGGTACGGGCCGCCGGGAAATCGGCCACGGAAATCTGGCCCGCCGTTCTCTGGCGGTCATGGTTCCTTCCAAAGAGGAATTCCCCTACACCGTCCGGGTGGTGTCGGAAATTATGGAATCCAACGGCTCCTCCTCCATGGCCTCGGTCTGCGGCGGCACCCTTGCCATGTTCCACGCCGGGGTACCCATGAAGAAGCCCGTGGCGGGGATCGCCATGGGGCTTATCACCGAAGGGAAAGGGGGCCCCGGCGACCGGTACGCGGTGCTTTCGGACATTCTGGGCGAAGAAGATCACCTGGGGGTCATGGACTTTAAAGTCGCGGGCACCGAAAACGGGATCACGGGCTTCCAGATGGACATTAAAATCGCCGGGGTCAGCCCGGAGATCATGCGGAAGGCCCTGGATCAGGCCCGGCGGGGCCGGCTCCACATCCTTTCGATTATGAACCAGACCATTTCCCGGCCCGTAGATCAGATCAGCGAATACGCCCCCAAAATTCTGTCCCTGCGGATCGATATTGACAAGATCGGCGCCCTTATCGGCCCCGGCGGAAAAAACATCAAGGCCCTCTGCGAACAGTACAGCGTAAAGATCAACACCGAGGATGACGGCACCGTTACCATCTTTGGGAAAAACACCAAGGATTCCGAGGATGCCAAAACCGCGGTGCTGGGTATTGTCTGCGATCCCGAAGTGGGGCTGGTCTATCAGGGTACGGTAAAACGGATCATGGATTTCGGCGCCTTTGTGGAGATCCTGCCCGGCAAAGAAGGGCTGGTTCATATCAGCAAGCTTTCCCGCCAGCGGATCAACGTGGTTACCGATGTGGTAAAGGAGGGGCAGGAGATTCCGGTAAAGCTTCTGGAGATCGACAAAATGGGCCGCCTGAACCTTTCCTACATCGACGCCATCGATCCCGACGGGGCCGGCCCGGACGGGGAGCGGCGGGATGAACAATCCCGGCACGAAGGCCGCCGGGACGACAACCGGGACCGGGGCCCCCGCCGGCATTAGACCGGATCTTCCGCTGGAATGAAAGCGCCCATATTGAGGATAGTAAAAAAAGAGGCCTCCATTCCCCTTCCGGCCTATGAAAGCGACGGGGCTGCGGGGATGGATATCCGGGCCTTTCCCGGCGGGGAACTGCTTATCCCCCCGCTGGGGCGGGCCAAAATCCCCACGGGGCTTTTTCTGGAAATACCGCCGGGCTTTGAAGCCCAGATCCGGCCCCGGTCGGGACTGGCGGCCCGGCAGGGCCTTACGATCCTGAATTCCCCCGGAACCATCGATTCCGATTACCGGGGGGAGCTGGAAATTCTTTTGATAAACCTGGGGGCCGAACCCGTTACCGTCCAAAACGGAGACCGGATCGCCCAACTGGTCTTGAGTCCCGTCAGCCGGGCCGCCGTGGTGGAAGCGGAATTCCTTTCGCCGACCGGACGGGGTTCCGGCGGATTCGGTTCCACGGGAATATAAGCGGGGGAAAAATGGCGTCCCGTTCCCTGTCATGGACTATTTTTCGCTATATTCTGGCGGAAGCCCTCTTTGCCTTTTTGGTGTCCTTTCTCTTTTTCTTTTTTATTTTTTTTGTGAACCAGCTCCTCCTGATGGCCAGGGAAATTCTTACCAAGCACGTTCCCCTGGGCCAGGTTGCCCTGCTGGTGCTTTTTTCCATCCCGTCTATTATCGCCATATCCGCTCCCTTTGCCGCCCTGGTGGGAATTCTTATGACCGTGGGCCGGCTGACCAGCGACAACGAGATTCTGGTGATGCTTTCCTCCGGGCTTTCCTATAAAAACATTTTTCTTCCCGCCATAGTCGTGGGAGTGGGCATTTCCATGGTTTCGTTTTTTGCCAACGATGTGCTTTTACCCGCCGGGTCGGTTCAATTCGCCAAGCTCTACCGGCGTATCCTCCTGGCTACTCCGGCCCTGGAACTGGAGGCCAATTCGGTCAAGCGGTTCAAGAACACGGTGATTGTTACCGGAGGCGTAACGGGCAACGCCATTGACAATGTGCTGATTCTGGATCGGACCAACAGCGGGGAACGGCGGATCATCATGGCCCGGACCGCGGAACTCAAAGACGGGGGCCGCCAGGGGTTGAGCCTGGATTTGGAGCGGGCTTTTGTTCAGTCTTCCCGGGAAATCGTCCGGGAGGATTACGACTACGCTTCCAGCACCTTTCTCCGGTACTGGGTTCCCCAGGAGGATTTGGTTCAGGGGGCGCTTACCATCGGCCCCAACCAGATGAGTTCCCGTGATCTCGGACGGGAAATACAAAAAAAGATCGCCGAACTGGCCGAAAAACTGGAGGAGCGGAAAACCCGGATCATGGGCCACGCGCTGGCTCTGGAAGAGGCCCTTCGCACGGGCGCTGACGATGAAGGGTGGAACCGGAGAACCAGGCTTCTGGCCCTGTACCAGCAGGAAATTCAGGGCATGGAGGCGCTCATGGCCGCGGACCGGCGGAGCATTTCAAACTACCGGCTTGAATATTATAAAAAATTTTCCATTCCCTTTGGGGCTTTTTCTTTTGTGTTTCTCGCCGTTTCCCTGGGCCTTCTGGCGAAAAAAAGCGGCCAAACGGTGGGGTTCATATTCGGCCTTATTATCTCGGTGATTTACTGGGCGCTGCTGCTGGGCGGGCAGACCCTGGGGATCCGGCTGGGATATAATCCGTTCTGGTCCATGTGGTTTCCCAATGTTCTTGCCATCGGCGCCGGGCTTGTCCTGGCGCTTGTCCGGATCCGGCGATGATTATGATTCTGGATCGTTATCTGGCGCGGCAGTTCCTCCCCATTTTTGCCGTGGCCGCCGCCATGTTTATGATGATCGTTTCCCTGATCGATCTTTTTGCCAATCTCTGGCGCTATTTGAATTATGAAGTTCCCCTTGGCCAGATATTGACGGTCAGTATTTTTTATCTGCCCAAAAGTTTTTCGTATGCGATGCCGGTGGCCCTGCTTTTTGCCGCCGCCTATACGCTGGGCGACCTCTACAGCCGGAACGAACTTACCTCTGTTTTTTCCGCCGGTATCCCCTTCTGGCGTTTTTCCATGGCGCTGGTGGCGATTGGTTTTCTGGCGTCGGTTTTTTCCTTTTTGTTTGATGACACGGTGGTCATCCCCACGCTGCGGAAAAAAAATGAAATGTCCCGGCAGCTTCTCCGCCAGGTGACAGAAAACAACTCCGATATTGTTATCAAGGCCAGGGGGGGACAGCTTGTCTATTCGGTGGACTATTACGACCGGAGTTCCGATATACTTAACGGCCTTATTATTCTGGAACAAAATGACCGGGGCGAATTTATCTCCCAGATACGGTCTCCCCGGGCCGTCTGGAACGGTGAATACTGGGAACTTTCCGACGCCGTGATCTACCAGTGGGAACAGGGACTGCTCCGGGTGAGCCCCCTGCCGGAAACGGACATATACCGGGAACAGCCTGATACCTTTAAACGGAGCGCCGTCAACGTGGAGGAACTGTCCGCCCGGGACGCGGGGCTGCTGGTAAAGGATCTAAAAAAAGCGGGACTCCCCTATATCGAGGCGCTGTCGGAATTTTGCCACCGGTTTTCTTTCGCCGTTACCCCCCTGGTGGTGATGCTGCTTTCTATTTCCCTGGGGGGCCGTTTCCGCAAAAACATCCTGCTGATGAGCCTTTTGACCAGTCTGGGATCGGCGGTTGTGTATTTTGTCATGGAGATGATCAGCATGATGATGGCCAAACTGGGCTATATCCCCCCCCTCGTCGGCGCATGGTTCCCGGTGGCCGCTTTTATCACCATCGGCGCGCTGCTGCTGCGGAACGCAAAAACCTGAGCGCGCGCCCTTGATTCGTAGCGAAGGGTACATGCCCAAGAGCCCGCTTGCGCGGGGGAGCTTTAGGGCGTTATAAAGGGTATGTACCCTGAGTCTAATACCTTATGAGAACAACATACCTCGTCCCTTTAGGGCGAGGTTGTTGATTT
>JAISBS010000086.1 GCA_031266075.1 Treponema sp. | reverse complement strand
AAACAACCCAAAACCGGCCTGAACCGGAACCACATTCCCTCAAAATTCTAAACATTCAGAAAACCCACTTGAATAACAAAAAGGGGCTGCCGGAAATTGTACTTTCTAGACAGCCCCTTCTTCATTTTTTAAATTTTTTCTTTATTTGCGCTGCTCCCTATGAGCGCACCAATACCGCCAAAAAGCAAACCGCCTGCAATTGCGCCTCCAATGTTTGCCACGTTTTTACCGTCAACAATAACTTCAAAGCCATTTACATCTTTTATGTTAAATACCTTTATCTCTTTTGTAGACACGTTGATTAATCCGATGTTCCCATTCTCCGTAACGGCCATGGGGGTATCTATCCACTCTTTAAATATCTTTGCTCCTTTCAGCCTTTCATCATTGCTTAGATTTTGAGAGGTGTCTTTCTTGTTTTTCATATTTATGGCAACAGCTACGATAAGAACCACAACAATGGCTATCACGATAAACAAAAACATAAAGACCTCCTCTACAGTACCGGTGGATGAGGAGGGTTACTTGTCAGGTTTCTTAGAAGGGACTGATAAAGCGTGGTTCCGGATACGCCGGCTGCCCTGGCCGCGGCGGTCATAGCCTTCCGGGCACGGGCAATATCCGCAAGGGAGACCGGAAGAAAGGCATAATCTTTTTCTTCAAGCACGACATTAAGATATTCCGCAATATCCTTTTCGGTTTTGAGATTGTGGAAAGTTAAGGGGGATTACTTATAAAAAAGACCTTTTATTTGGTAATGAGCGAGTTTTACGATGACGGAACGGTCAAGACGGCCATGATGAGCCGGGAACGCCGGGAAAAGCCCAAAAATACGTCCCGCAGGCTTCCGGGGGATGATTGCTTACCATGACTGGTTTGACACCGAATCCGGGACTCTGGCGTTCATAGCGGAAGCGAGGGCGGCGTAACATGACAGCGGGGGTACTTGAACAGCGGATTTTGGCCCATAGCGACGCCTATTATAACGGCCAATCGGTCATTTCCGATGCCGGGCCTACCGCTATATATCCGGCGGAAGCGATAGAAGCTATCCGCAATGTACCGGGAAAAGGCCGTCCCCGTAAAAAACAGCTTGACAATCCCGGCTTTTGGCGTGATATTTGTATTGATGGATGGGTCGGGCGGATATGGCTGCCGCCGGGCGCAGGTTTCCTACGCTTCCCCGCCGGGATGGCCTCCGGTCCCTACCACCATTTTTATGCCCGATACATCTGTATGGGCATTGTTAGCCACGATTTTCAATAGAGTCTCGCTGCTTACCGCCCTCATTTTTTTATAAAGTGCCTTGCTCCGCAGGGCCTTATTTTTCTTGCTGTCTAATACTTCCTCGTAATAAATGGCTGTTTCGTCCTCAAGGCGCCGGGAATAGACTATAAGGGTTTCCCCGTGCCGCTTACGCCGATAATGGCGCAATGCTACGCGCCCGGTATGATGATGATACCCGCATTCCGGTAACGTGGCATACAAAGGCCCGGCCCGTCAATGACGGTTACAGCCCGATGGCTTCCAGGATGATCTGTTTTTGGGCGGAAAATTCCGGGGAGACGGAAAAATTTTTTTGCCGGGGCCGGGGGGGGCGGATGACGATCTGTCCGCTGATTTTGCCGGGCTTTCCGGTGAGAATGTATACCTCATCCGAAAGGGCGATCGCCTCTTCCACATCGTGGGTGATAAATATCGTGGAGAGCCGCATTTTTTCGGCGATCTCCTGGTACCATTCGTGCATCCCGCGGCGGGTGATGGCGTCCAGCGCGGAGAAGGGTTCGTCCAGCAGGATCACCGGGTTGTGGATCAGGCAGGTCCGCAGCAGGGCGGCCCGCTGGCGCATACCCCCGGAAAGCTGGCGGGGATATTTTTTCTCATATCCTCCAAGGCCGAACTGGGGGAAAAAGGAGGCGCCGTATTCCCGGGCCTCCCGTTTCCGTTGTCCCCGAATCAGCAGGGGGAGGATCACATTGTCAAGGACCGTCCGGTATTCCAGAAGCAGGTCTTTCTGCATCATGTAACTGACCCTGCCGGAGATTCCGGTAATATCCTCCCCGGAAAGAAATATCCGCCCCGCATCCGGTTTGTCCACTCCCGCCAGCACGTTAAAGAGGGTGGTTTTACCCACTCCCGAGGGCCCCAACAGAGAGATAAAGCCCCCTTTGGAAAGGGCCAGGCAAATTCCCTGAACCACCGGTTCGCCCTCGTAGGTTTTGGTTATGTCTTCGCAGGAAAAAAGCACTCCGGCGCTCCGTGTTTACGGCAGGTACTCGTTGGTGAAGCCCCCCGCGCCGATGTTTTTTTCCAGGAGGCCCCGGTCATACATCCAGCGGTAGAAGTTTCCCCAGCGGAGGGGATCGATTTCTCCCCAGCGCGGCGCATCCCCCTGATAGCGGGTCGCAAGGTATTCCTGGCTTTTGCGGACCAGATCCCCGTCCAGTTCCGGGGCATGTTTCAACAGGATCGCCGCCGCCTCCGCGGGGTTTTCCATGGCAAACGCATAACCTCTGCCGGCGGCCCGGAGGAATTGTTTTACCTCCTCAGGATGGGCCGCGGCCCAGTTGGTATTGGTTGTCAGTATGGGGGTGTAAAAATCCAGCGCCGGATTGATCCGCCCCAGATCCAGATAATTGACGGTAATGTTTCGGATCTCCGCGGCAATGCCGTCCCAGGCGTAGTAGATCCAGATGGCGTCCACATCGGTTTCCAGGGCCGAGAATGCATCGGTAGCCATGTTGGGAATCATCTTTACCGCCGCAAAATCTCCGGCGTCTCCTTCAACAATGTCCCGGATTACCGCCGTTACCAGAGGCGTTTCCCAGGAAGCGAATTTTTTCCCCGCCAGTTCCCGGGGCCGCGTTATGCCGTTTCCGGCCAGGGACATGATGCCGCTGGTATTATGGTTGATGATCGCCGCCACCGCCTGTACCGGCAGGGCGTCTTCGCTGCGGGCAATGGCGGGCCCCAGGGATTCCTGAACGTCCACGGCGAATTCCACCTTCCCCGCGCCCAGCAGCACCAGCGCTCCGTCCTCCGGGGGCTGCAAAATTTCCACAGTCAGCCCCTCTTCGGCGAACCAGCCCTTTTCCAGCGCGACATACAGTCCCGTGTGGTTGGTATTCGGTGTCCAGTCCAGCGCCACCCGGATCGCCCCCGCTTCCCGCTTCTGTCCTCCGCAGCCCGCCAGCAGCAGCGCGGCGGCAGCCAGCAGCAGCGCGGCAACAACATTTTTTCCTTTCATATTATACTCCTGTAAGCTTGTTCCAAGGTTTCCCTATTTCTTGCTTCGTCTTTTTCCACGGCATGGCCGCAGTCTCCACAAGACCGACGATTTTTATGAGCAGCAGGCTTAAAACCGCCACCAGTAAAATGACGGCGAACATTTTATCGAAGGAGTAGGACTTCCGCACCCGGATCATGTAAACCCCCAGCCCCGCGTCGCCGCCCAGCCATTCGGCAATGACCGCCCCGATGATCGAGTAGGAGGCGGAAATGCGGAGGCCGGAAAAAAAAGCCGGCGCCCCCTGGGGCAGTTTGATGTACCGGTAGATTTGCCGCCGGGATGCCCCCATGGACTGGAGAAGTTTGATGGCGTCGGCGTCGGCCCCGGCAAAGGCCCCCAGAAGACCCACGGTCATGGGGAAAAAACAGGTTAAAAAAATGAGGGTTATTTTCGGCGCGGCCCCATACCCCATCCAGAGGATCAACAGGGGCGCGATGGCGATGGTGGGCATGGTTTGGGTGAGGAGCAGTACTGGGTTTACCGAGGCTTTCAGAAAGGGGCTGAGGTCCATGAGGATCGCCAAAATAAAAGACGCGGCCATCGCCAGGGCCAGCCCGGACGCGGCCTCCAGCAGAGTTCGGCCCAGGTGAAACATAAGGAGGGGAAAATCCCCGGCGAAGGCCCCCGCCACCCGCAGGGGACTGGGCAGCATAAAGCCCGGCAGGAGCCCTGTCATGCTGATTCCCTGCCAGAGCAGAATCAGGGCCGCCGCCGGAACCAGCGAAGGCCAGTTTTTCCCCCAGGAGGATGTTTTTTTTTCAGCCATGGTGTTTGGCGGTTTTTTTATCTATGGACCAGACTCCGGCGGCGGGGTTATAGGCGACTTTGATATAGGCCGATACCGCCTCCGCCCCCTCCCGGATGCAGATGAGCTGGCACTCTTTCGCGATTTCCATGAGCTGGTCAAATCCTCCCTCTACGGTGGTTTCAAAGGGGCCGACAAAAACGCCAAGCCCCGTGCTTTTGATGTAGGCGATCACCGCATCCACAATGCGGATCACTTCGTCCCCCTCCGCCGTTTTCGGCAGTACCTGAATTGCCAGACTCGCCTCGGGCTGTTTCATCGTATATTTTCTCCCTGATAAAAAGTGGATATGGGCTCTCCGAACTAGTTTTTCAAATCCTTCGGACAGCCTCTTCTGTAAAAATTCGTAAAAAAAAACGCCCGCACGGATACCCGCACAGGCGCTTGAAAAGCACGTGAACGTTTTTGCGTATGCAAAAACGGGCATTTCCTCCGCCGGCATTATCCGGATCAGGTTCAAGGGTATAAAGCGCAAGGCCGCTTTCTCTCAGCCGTACCTGAAGAACAATGGTTCTTCACGGCATTTTGCGTACAAAAATGCCACAGCTCCCCGGTTTACTTGGGCTGCGATTGTTGTTCGGAAACCGCAGCCCTGCGGCTTTCCCAAAACCCGGTTGGTTTTTGGAAAGCCTCCTTCGTTTTAAAGTTTCCGAACAACTCCTATTTGATCAGGATGAACTCCACCCGGCGGTTTTTCCACCAGCCGTCCCGGTCTTCGTAGGGCACTATCCGCTGGGTACCGCCCAGGCCCACGGAACTGAGCCGTTCCTGGTCTACCCCGTAGCGGACCAGTTCTTCCAGCACCGCCTTGGCCCGGAGTTCGCTTAAGGGCTTTAACTCCCGGTTTTCTTCCCGGGCGGTCCTCAGCACGGCGTTGGCGTGGCCTTCTACAACCACCTTGTAGGTGCTGAATTTGTTGAGGACGCCGGCGATGCGCCGCAGGATCCGTTCATTGTTGGCCAGGGTCTCTTCATCAAGACCGTCGAAATTGCCCTTTTCCGCCGCAAACACAATGGAAGGCACCTGGACTTTCAGGCGGTCTCCGTCCCGGATAACCAGAATATCCGTCTCGATTTTGCCTTCCAGCGTGGCACTGTTGCCGATCGTATCGGTTGCGGTGAACACAAACAGGTAGTCCGAGGCGGACTGGACCAGTTCGCCCTTTTCATTGGCGCCGTCCCATTCGATCTGGGCCGGAGGATTGCCTTCACCTTCAAAATGGGCAAACAGCACGAAGGGGGACACCGGTTCTTTGATGTCCAGACTCCACCCCTGAACGCCCGATTCATCCTGGGCGCTGAGTTTGGCGATGAAAATGTCATTTTCCCCATCACCGTCGGGGCTAAAATACTGTACCGGCGTCTCAAAGCCCAGGATCGGTCCTTCCGTATCTCCGGGCAGCGGTTCTTCAACCGGTGGGGGCGGCGGGGGGGGTGGCGCTGGGGGCGGTGTCGTGGGGCAGGCTCCCAACGCAAGGATCAGGCTCAGGGTTCCCAATAAAACGATAGTTCTTTTCATTCCGGTCTCCTTAATGCGATTTGTGTTTCTCCAAAACCCGCCGGGTTTCGGAACACGCGCATATCATTAGTGTTAAATATATCGGGATTTTTCAATTGAAACAAGCCTTTAAGGGGGTCTATGGCGGTTTCGGGCAAAAAATGTCCGAAATTGCCGCTTGTTTTTTCCACTCGCTTGACATATACAGGCGGATCGGTTATAAGTTAGAAAATTTTAACTAAATAAGTATATTTTAACAAAAGAGGCTGTCCCGGCGCTTCGGCGTTTGGAACAAGCCCGGAAGGGGGCTCCAAAAGGTGTCGTTCCGCCGCATCCATGCCGTGATTCTGATCGTGTCCCTTGTGCTGGTTCTGCTGTTTTTCTTTGGCCTTTTTTTCGGATCCGTCAAAATTCCCCTTGGGGACATTTTTGCTATTCTGGCGGGGAAGGACCGGGAAAGCGCCGCGGCGAAAATTATCACCGGGATCAGGCTGCCCCGGCTGGTGATGGCCCTGCTGGTGGGGATGATGCTTTCCACCGCAGGCGCCGTTTCCCAGGCAGTGTTCAGGAACCCCCTGGCGGATCCCTATATCATCGGCATCAGTTCCGGGGCGGTGGCCGGGGCCGCGCTGGCCTTTATCCTCAAACTGCCGGACCTCTGGTTCGGGATTTTTGCCTTTATCAGTGCCCTGGGAACCGCCCTGCTGGTGTTCCGGCTCTCCGGCAAGGGGGGCAAAGCCGATACCGCGGCCCTCCTTATCATGGGGGTGGCCATATCGGCTTTCCTGGGGTCCTTCACCTCCTTTTTGATGTATATGGCCGGGCAGGACGCCTACCGGGTCATGGTCTGGACCATGGGCTATCTGGGGGGCGCGTCCTGGACCCGGACGGGGCTGTTGAGTGTGCCGCTGGCCGCGGGGCTCCTCTACTTTTTTTACCACCGCCACGAGGTGGACGCCCTGCTGTTGGGAGACGAGGAAGCCCATTCGCTGGGGATCCCCGTGGGGGCCCTCAAACGGCGGCTGCTTCTGGCTGTGAGCCTTATCGCCGCCTTTTCCGTGGCCTTTACGGGGATGATCGGCTTTGTGGGGCTTATCGTCCCCCACGGGGTGCGGCTTTGCATCGGCAATAACCATGGCCGGCTCCTCCCGCTGGCGGCCTATGCGGGGGGCGTATTTCTCCTCTTTGCCGACACGCTGGCCCGGACCCTGCTGGCCCCCGTGGAGATCCCCATCGGGGTGATCACCGCCTTTTTCGGGGCCCCCTTCTTTTTGTTCCTCGCCATCCGGGCGGGGAAAGGAGCTTTTTCATGAGCCTTGAGGCGCAAAAAATCAGTTTTGCCTATTACAGCCGGGCCGTGTTGGAGGAAATATCCCTTTCCCTCAGGCCCGGTGAATTCCTCGGTTTTCTGGGCCCCAATGGTTCGGGAAAATCAACCTTCCTGAAAAACCTGCTGGGCTTCCTCAAGCCCTCCCATGGCCGGATTGTGTTTTCCGGCGCCGATCAGGAGCCTGGTCGGGAGGAGCGTGCCCGGCGGCTTGCGCTGGTTCCCCAGAGTTCGGGGCTCCGGGCCGTCCTTTCGGTGCGGGAACTTGTCCTTATGGGCCGGCTGCCCCATCTGCGGGACCGCTGGGCCGGGTACAGCAAGGCGGATCGTGCGAAGGCGGACGAGGTGCTGGACGCGCTGGGCCTTGCCGCCATGGCGGAACGGAACGTGCTGAGTCTTTCCGGCGGGGAAATGCAGAAGGTGATCATTGGCCGCTGTCTGGCCCAGGAGGGGGACATCATCCTGCTGGACGAGGCTACTTCGGGACTTGATCTCAACCACACGATCGAAATTATGGAACTCATGCGGCGGAAGGCCGGGGAGGAGGGCAAGACGGTTGTGGCGGTCCTCCACGACCTCAATCTGGCGGCCCAGTACTGCGACCGGATCGTGCTGCTGAAAAACGGGCGGATCCGCTGTCAGGGCCTGCCGGGGGAAGTGCTGACCGGGGAGGTGGTGGAGGAAATTTACGGCATCCGGGCGGTGGTGAAACAGGATGAATATGGCCGCCCCGTGATCCTGCCCCGCCGGGCGGAAGGCCCCGAAATTCAGGCGGGGGCCCCCCGGCCCCGGAGGGCGCCGTCTCCGGAGGCCGCCGGTGTTTTCTGAACGCTACCGTTCCCACCATGACGCGGAACACCGGCTTGGGGCGGCGCTGGGTTCCCGTTCCGCCCCCGCCCCCTGGGAAGAGGTTGAAAAAAAACTCAAGGCCCCCCCGGAAGGGAAGCCCCGGGGCGTGTATATTCATGTGCCTCATTGCGACCGGATTTGTACCTTCTGCAACCTCAACCGGCGGGACCGGAAAAACGCCGACCTTGACGCCTACACCGGTTATATTATTGAAGAAATAAAAACCTTCGGGGCCTATCCCTATATTCGGGATCAGCCCTTTGAGGTTGTATACTTTGGGGGCGGCACCCCCACGGTGCTGAACCTGAAGCAGCTGGGGCGGATATTGCGGGCCCTGCGGGATCACCTGCCCCTGAAACCGGATTGCGAAATCACCCTGGAATCGACCCAGCACAACCTCCCCCCGGCCAGGGCCGCGGCCCTGGGGTCGGAAGGGGTTACCCGGTTCAGCATCGGCATCCAGACCTTCTCGGACCGGGGCAGAAAAATTCTGGGCAGAACCTACGGCGGCAAACGGGCGGTGGATGAACTGGCGGCGCTCCGCGCCGCTTTTTCCGGCGTGCTGGGGATAGACCTGATCTACAGCTACCCCGAACAGACCCTGGAGGAGGCGGCCTTTGACGCGGAAACCTGCGCCGCTCTGGGAGTGGACAGCGCCAGTTTTTATTCCCTCATGATTCAGGGCTCCTCGGCGCTGGCCCAGTCGATAGAAGCCGGGGAACTGACCTTTCACCGGGACATCGATTTTGACCGGGAACGGCATCACCTGATATACCGCGCGCTGCGGAACGCGGGTTTCAGCCTTTTGGAACTTTCCAAACTGGCCCGGCCAAACCGGGACGCCTATCGCTACATTCACATCCGGTATGAAAACGGCGACCTCCTGCCCCTGGGTTCCGGCGCGGGGGGGAACCTGGCGGGCTTCCCAATATTTTCCATGGCGCCGGGCCGCCGTTTTGTTTCCGCCCCCAATCCCGAATACGAAAAGTATTACCGCATTCTGGGGCTGCTGCAATTTGGCCGCTACGACGCGGCAGAGATCGCCCGGTATTTGGGGGCCGGGGCGGAAGCGCGGATCCGGGAGAAGATCGCCGAATACCTGGATCGGGGATTTCTGGAAACCGGGGAAGACGGCTCCTGCCGTTTAAGTTCCGAAGGAATTTTTTGGGGAAACAATATCGCCGTGGATATGCTGCAGGCGGTTATCCCCGCGCGGATGGTGGAGACGGTGGGACTTAGGAGTTAGGACTGTCGTTGGCCGGTTCCCTGGCGTAATACGAGAGCTTTTGGAGGCTGATATGAAAATAAATATGATGAAAAAACACTTGCCCGCTCCGGCGTGTGCGGCGCTGGTGTTCGTGGTTTTGTTAGGCGGGTGCCACCGGGACGGGCAAACAATGAATCCGCCGGGCGGCGCCCAGGCGGGGGCTGATTCGGGGGCCGGGCTTTACTGGAAAACAGTCCGGGAGGGAGGAGCGGAGTACCTCAGTGACGGGGAGGGGAACACCATCCCCCTACGGGAGTACCGGCGGATCATCATCGTTTCTCCAGGGGCGGTGGAAACCCTCTATTTGATTGGCGGGGAAGGGGCCATCGCGGCGGTAAGTTCCGGACGGGATCCGATATGGCCTGAGGAGCAGACAAAGCTGCTGCCCACCGCCGGCAATGTGGCCCGGCCAAGTCTGGAAACCACCATTGCGCTGGAGCCGGATCTGATCATCGGCAACGCGATGAACGCCGCTTTTATCGCGGACCTTTCCGGGCGGGGTTATCCGGTGTTGATCCACGGGGCCGATTCTATCGAAGACATCCTCAATAGTACGATTCTTTTGGGGCGGCTTACGGGCAGGGAAGCGGCGGCCAAAAAACTGGTGGATGAAAAACGGAGTCAGCTTGAACAGCTCAGGGCCGAGTTGCGGGAACGGCCCTTGAACCTCAGGGGCGCGTTTCTCTATTCCACCAACCCTATCATGGCCTTTACCGAAAAATCCCTGGCCGGGGAAATTCTCTCCGTCCTGGGGGTGGAAAATATCGCCGAGGGGCTCAATGCGGCCCAGCCGATCCTTTCCCCGGAATACATTTTGTCCCGGGACCCGGATTTCCTTTTTGGCTCCATGATGATTGTCAAACCTGACGATATTCTCGCCGCCGATTCGGTGATCGCCAAAACCAGGGCGGGCCGGGAAAAAAATCTCGCGGTTGTTTCTACTTCCCTTTTTTTGCGGACCTCTCCGCGGATCATGGAGAGCCTGTGGGAACTGTACGGGATTATCAAAGATTTTGAGGGCCGCTAAAAACCCGCAGGGCGGGGAGGTTCATCGCAGGGAAAAAGAGACCGCCACCTGAAAGCTCATTTCATCATCGCCGGTTTCTCCGGGCAGGGGCGGGTAGGGGGCGGCGTTTTTGACCGCCTCAATGGCGGCGGCGTTGAGCCGCTCGTACCGGGATTTTTTTTCCAGCACCGGTTCCCCTGCCAGCGTTCCCTGCCGGGTGATGGTAAAGCGGATCAACACGGTTCCTTCCTGCTCCTGCTGCCGCGCCTGATAGGGGTATTCCTTGCGCCGGTCGATGAGGCCGCGGATCATGGCCAGATACCGGCTGAGGGCATCTTCCCGGACGGACTGGTTCGTATAGGACAGCGCGCCGGGGACGCCGGTTTCTTCCGCCCTTTGTTCTTCCTCAGGGCCGTTAAGCGCCGGGGGTCTTTCCTGCGGGACTTCCGGCATGGAGGGCGCGGATATTTCCGAAGGGGCGGGCCGGGGCGGACTGGCCTTTTGGGGCGGGGAGGGGAGGGGGATGTTCACCAGCGCCACCCGCGGCCCCTGATCCCGGAAATTGTCCGCGGGCCGCGCCCTGGCTGGGGCCAGCCCCAGAATGCCGCCGTGGATAAGGGCCGAGAGCCCCAGAAAAAGAAGCAGGGCTTGGGGGGCAGGGTGAAAATTCCCCCGCTTTTCACCCCGTCCTTTAGGGGCTCTGTTCTTCATAGGCCAAACTGAGGGTTTTGACGCCCGCGTTCCGGATGGTATCCAGCAGTTCAAAAAAGATTCCGTACTGGACCAGCCGGTCTCCCCGGAGGATCACCGCCGCGGCGGGCTTTTCCCGGACCAGGGCGGATACGGCGGGCTCCACCGTTTCCAGAGACGCGGGGGCGTCGTTGAGGAAAATCCGGCCTTCGGCGTCTATGGAGATCACCAGATCCGCCTCGGTTCCCTCGTTTTTTTGCGGTGAGCCGGGAAGATCCAGGGGCAGGCTGGGCTGGAGCATGGCGGAAGAAAGGATAAAAAACAGCAGCAGTTGGAACACAATGTCTATGAGCGGAGTAAGGTCGATGCCGGAGCTTTGGGGCTTACGACGCAGAAATGGTTTCATACAGATCCGCCTCGGACTGTGTGGAGTCTCCGGGGGCGAGTTCCCAGGGGGTTCCGCCGCCTGTTCTTCCGGTAAGGACATTGAGCCGGGAAACCAGAAACTGGATGTCTTCGGAACGGCCCGTAACGATGCCGGAAAAATAATGGTGGGCGATAAGGGTGGGGATGGCCACCAGCAGCCCGAAGGCGGTGGTTAAGAGGGCCACCCAGATGCCGCCGGAAAGGAGGCTGACATCCGCCCTGCCGCCTATGGATTCCAGCTTGCGGAACACTTCTATCATCCCCAGGACGGTGCCGAAAAGCCCGCAGAGGGGGGAAAGGTGGGCCACCGATGCCAGCACCGCCAGCCGCTTTTCCCCCTCCCGGATAATTTCCGACCCGGCGGCAAAAATTTTTTCCTCCGCCGCCCCGGATTCGTCATCAGCGGTTTCCAGGTACGCGGCGGCCATTTGGGAAAGATAGCCCCGCCTGTTCCACCCGGCGGCCTTTGCCCGGAGTTCCCGGATAATTCCGGCGTCTCCCTTCCGCAGCCCCGGCCCCAGGTTTGTCAGAAAAAGATCCAGCCGCTGGCGGCTGGTAAAAAAATACAGCCCCCGTTCCAGGATGATCCCCAGAGCGGCAATGGAAAAAGCCAGCAGGGGGTACATAACCCAGCCCCCCCGGACAAATAAATCAAACATGGCGTATCCTCAAGTTAAAAAATTCTAACTTTAAGGCTATTTGTATGTCAAGACTAAAATAATGTCAAGCGAACAAGGGCTCGTTTTTTTACCGGTTCCGGGGAAGCGGCGGGTCTTCATCCGGCAGACGGTCCAGCCTGAACACATTGGCCCGCAGGGGGATATTGTTGCGCCCATCTTCCACGGCTGCTTCGCCCGGCGTTTCATAGAGCGAAATTTTTGCCGCCGGGGCCAGAGCCGCCAGCGCGTCCGCGGCGGCGTTTACCGCAATCCGGTACTGATCCGCCGCGCCAAAGGCCCGGCAGGCGGGGCAGGCGCACCATGCGTTTTCATGGCCCCGTCCGGGCCAGAGGTGGAACACCGGTATGCCGGGAAAAACGCAGAGGAGGGCGTCGAACAATTTGGCCGCCTTTTTTTTCAGGATGCCGATGGTTTCGGGATTGGTAGGGCAAAAATTGTAGTCCCTGACCCGCCTGCCCGATTCCATGCGGAAGAGATCCCGGTGAAAGAAAAAAAGGCGGCGGGGAACCAGGAGGGAAAGTTCCCGGCCTCCGGCTTCCCGGACAAGGGCGTAATAATCCGCAGCCTCCGCGGCGCGCTTTTGGAGCTTCCGCCCTTTCAGCCGCCGGTCCCGGAACGGGCGGATCAGGGCGTCGATCCGGTTCCGGGCGGCCCAGCGGATCAGGGCTTCCCGGTCCGCGGGTTTTGTTTTTTCATCGACGATGAGCCGGGAGACGCCCGCCGCCGAGGGGGCCGAAACCTGGCGGGCCCGGCTTTCCCGCAGGGGGTAAACGCCGGCGGCAGGAGACGGCAGTTCCTCCCGGTCCGGATCAGGCCAGCGGAGGCCCAGGGCGCCCAGAAAATCAAAGATGCCGTTCCAGAGTCCCCGTTCCGAATCGCCGTATATTTCGAGCCGGCCCTCGCCGAGCCGCCAGCTAAAGCCGTTCCGGTAGGAACCGCCGTCCCCCGGATTCAGGAGGATGAGGGCCGCCGCGTCCGGGGCCGTGTCCGCCCCGGCGTCCTGTACGGCGGGGGGCTTCCGGTTTTCCGCGCCGGCCCTTTGGCGGAGCAGACCGATATATGCGGACAGTTCCGCCCCGCCCCGCCGGGCCGCCGGAACGGAAAACGGGGCGAAGATCACCCAGTCCTTGCGTACGTCAAAAAAAACCATGGGGTCATTATATGGATTTTTTCATCTTTCACCTATATGCTTGATACATAATGAAGTCTTTTCTTCCAAACCTGAATCCTCCGCCCGGCGGCGAGTACGATGTGGCGGTTATCGGCTGCGGGGTTTCGGGGGCCAATATCGCCCGGCGGCTTTCGGCCTATCAGATTAAAATAGCGGCGCTGGAAAAGGCCGCGGACGTGTCCTTTGGGACTTCCAAGGCCAATTCGGGGATCATCCACGGCGGCTTTCATCACAACAAAAAATACCTCAAGGCCCGGCTGGAAATTCAGGGGAACCTGATGTTCGACCAGCTCCGGCGGGAACTGGATTTTCCCTTTAAGCGCTGCGGCATTATTGTGGCGGCCCTGCATGACGACGAAATGAAGGCGGTGGAACGCCTCTATATGCAGGGGGAGGAAAACGGGGCCATCGGCATTGAACTCTGTTCCCGGGAACGGCTGTTGGAATTGGAACCCAAGCTTTCCCCCGATGTGGCCGGCGGCCTCTACGCCCCCGGCGGCGGGATGATCGAGCCCTACCGCTTTGTGTTTGCCCTGGTGGAATCGGCGATGAAAAACGGGGTTGATCTGTATACGGATTTTCAGGTTGCCGCCGCGGAATACGGAGGGGATGCCGTTAAAGGCTGGACGCTGCACGGCCAGGACC
Organism: Treponema sp.; assembly: GCA_031266075.1. Classification (GTDB taxonomy): domain Bacteria; phylum Spirochaetota; class Spirochaetia; order Treponematales; family Breznakiellaceae; genus JAISAN01. The sequence continues at coordinate 16,884 of JAISBS010000086.1, read as the reverse complement.
GGCGGACGGTACGGGCCCGGTACGTGGTGAACGCCGCGGGGCTCTATGCCGACGAGGTGTCCCGGATTTTCGGCGGCGAGGAATTCACCATCAAGCCCCGAAAGGGGGAATATTTTCTTTTGGACCGGCTGACCAAAGCCTGCCCCGGCAGGGTGGTTTTTCCCGTACCCACGCCGGTTTCCAAAGGGATGCTGGTGATCCCCACGGTGGAAGGGACGGTGCTGGTGGGTCCCACTGCGGACGCCGTGGAAGACAAGACTGATTACGCCACCACTGCGGAGCGGCTGGAACAGATTCTCGATTCGGGAAAAACCATGATTCCCTCCCTCAGCCGGAACGACGTGATCGCCAGCTTCGCGGGCCTCCGTCCCGGCCTGGGGGAAGATTTCTACATCGAACCTTCAAAAAAGGCCCCGGCCTTTGTGCAGGTGGCGGGGATTCAAAGTCCGGGGCTCACCGCGTCTCCGGCTATCGGGGAATATGTAAAAGAACTTCTCAAAGACATGGGGCTTATGCTGACCGAAAAACCCGGCTGGGATCCCTTTGTCAAAGACCGGCCCCGGTCCCGGGAGCTTTCCCCCTTTGAACTGGACGCCCTTATCGCCCAGGACCCCGCCTGGGGGAACCTGGTTTGCCGCTGCGAAAATGTCAGCGAGGCGGAAATCGTTCAGGCCGTGCGGCTCGGCCACTACACCCTGGACGGGATCAAATATTTTACCCGGGCCCAGATGGGCCGCTGTCAGGGGGGCTTTTGCACCTACCGGATCATCAAGATCATCATGCGGGAAACAGGCCTTTCCTGGAACGAGATTACCAAGCACGGCGGGGCGAGCCGTCTTCTGGAGGCGGCCCTGTGAAAGACCTGCAATACGACGGAGTGGTGATCGGCGGCGGGGCCGCGGGAATGGCCGCCGCGCTGGAACTGGAGGCCGCCGGGTTTTCCTGCGCCATCATTGAACGGGAGGATCATCTGGGGGGCATCCTCATGCAGTGCATCCACAACGGATTCGGGCTCCACGAATTTTCCGAAGAATTAACGGGGCCGGAATTCGCCGAGCGGTTTATGGAGAAGACCCTGGCCTCAAAAATCGCCGTGCTGCTCAACACCACCGTTACGGACTTCGGTACGGCGGCAAGTCCCGGCGGCAGTACGGCCTATAAGGAATTGTTCTGCGTTTCTCCCGCCGGGGTCTTGCGGATTCAGGCCAGGGCCGTCATTCTGGCCATGGGCTGCCGGGAACGGAACCGGGGCAACGTGCGGATTCCCGGCTCCCGCCCTGCGGGGGTCTTTACTGCGGGTCTGGCCCAGCGGCTGGTCAACATCGAAGGCTATATCCCCGGCAGGGAAGTAGTGGTCATCGGCTCCGGGGACATCGGCCTGATCATGGCCCGGCGGATGAACTGGGTGGGCTGTACGGTCAAGGCGGTAGTGGAGATTATGCCCTATCCCGCGGGCCTTACCCGGAACATCGTCCAGTGCCTCCGGGATTTTGACATTCCCCTCTACCTTTCATGCCAGACCACCAGCATTTTCGGCAACGACCGGGTGGAGGGGGTGGAGGTAACGCCCATAGAAAACGGCGTTCCGGCGCCGGGGAAGCGGTTTCGGATCGACTGCGACACGGTGCTGCTCTCCGTGGGGCTGGTGCCGGAGAACGAGCTGTCCAAGGCCGCCGGGGTGGAGCTGAACAACGCTACCAACGGCCCGCTGGTAGATTCAAGCCTGATGACTAACGTAGAGGGGGTCTTCGCCTGCGGCAACGTCCTCCACGTCCACGACCTGGTAGACTGGGTGGCGGAAGAAAGCCGCCGGGCGGGCCGCTACGCCGCGGAGTGGCTCACGGGCAGGGGGCCCCGATCCCAGATTCCCGTCAAGGCCGGGGCCAATGTGCGTTATGTGAACCCCGGCAGGCTGGACCCCCGGCGGGAGAACCGGGTGTACCTCCGTTCACTGGTGGTAAAAACCGGTGCGGTTCTGGAGCTGCGCTGCGGCCACCGCCTGATCAAATCCCTAAAAAAAGGCCACGTCCAGCCTTCGGAGATGATCAGCCTGAACCTCGGCCCCAAAGATATTGAGGGCCTTGAAACCGGCGCCGCCCCGTCCATTGAATTTTCAATAGTGTAAAGGAACAGCGATGAAAAACCTGACCTGCATTATTTGCCCCATCGGCTGCGCGCTGGCGGTAGAGGAGAGCCTTCCGGGGCCCGAAGGTTTGCCCGTCCTGACCGTAACGGGAAACCGTTGTCCCCGGGGGGCGGTGTATGCCCAGGAGGAAATTCGTTCTCCCCGGCGGGTTCTGACCGCCACCTGCGCCGTTCTGACCGGAGATGCCGGAGATGCCGGGGAGGGGCCCCGCCGGATTCCGGTAAAAACCACCGCCCCCTGTCCCCGGGAACAGATCCCCGCCCTGTTGGCGGACATCTACCGGCTCCGGGTCAAGCTTCCGGTCAGGGCGGGGGATCTGCTTATCGCGGACTGGCAGAACCTCGGAATCAACGTGGCCGCCTCCCGGAGCCTTGCGGCGCCTGAACGACCGCAGTTTGTTGCGCTTCGCGCATAAACCGCGGACGCCGGGGAGCCTGAAGCAGCCCCGCGTCCACTTGATATTCCCGCCCCCGGCTTTTATCCTGTAGCCATGGATACCGCGCGTTTGGCCATTATTGTCTCCCTTTTCGTCCTCCTCTGTTTTTCCGCCTTTTTTTCCGCCGGGGAAACCTCTTTTTCGTCCGTCAGCCGGATCAAGCTGAAAAACATGGCATCCCGGAACAACAAAAAGGCAAAGCAGGCGCTGAAGCTCCTTGAAGCCTATGACAAGCTCCTCTCCACCATCCTTGTCGGCAACAACATTGTGAACATCAGCGCCTCCACCTTGGCGACGGTTCTGTTTGTCGGCTTCTTCGGCAGCGCCGGGGCCAGCATCGCCACCCTGGTGATGACCGTGCTGGTTCTGGTGTTCGGCGAGATCACCCCCAAGACCCTGGCGAAAGAAAGTCCCGAAAAGATCGCCATGGCTGTCGGCCCCCTGCTCCGGGTTTTCATGTTTATTTTCACCCCGGTAAACCGGCTCTCCGCGGTCTGGAAAAAAACGCTGGTCAGGCTGTTCCGGATCGGAGGAGATCGAACCGTAACCGAGGACGAACTTTTGACCTTTGTGGAGGAAGTCCGGCAGGAAGGGGGAATCAACCAGCGGGAAGAAGAGATGATCCGCCAGGCCATCGAATTTGACGACGCCACCGCCGGAGAAATCTACACCCCCCGGATCGACGTGGCTGCGGCGGCTGAAACGGACACGGTGGAAGAGATCGACCAAAAATTTTATGACACCCGGTTTTCCCGGCTGCCGGTGTACCGGGACAACATCGATCATATCACCGGGATGATACTTCTCAAGGACTTCCACCACGAAGTAATGAAGCTGGGGAAGCCGCTGGCAGAGATCATCAAGCCCGTGGTTTTTATCACTAAGTCCATGAAGATTGCAAAACTCCTGCGGACGCTGCAAGAGAAAAAGTCTCACATGGCGGTGCTGGTGGATGAATTCGGCGGCACCGTGGGGATCCTTACTATCGAAGACATTGTGGAAGAACTGGTGGGGGAAATCTGGGACGAGCATGACGAAGTGGTGGAAACCATCACGGACCGGGGAGACGGGAGCTTTCTGGTGCTGGGCAATTCGGCGCTGGATGATATGTTTGATTTTTTTAATATAAAAGAAGAGGATGCGGATGCGGAGGCCCCGAAAAGCACAGTGGGAAACTGGGTGATGGAAAGTCTGGGCGGAATCCCCCGGCTGGGAGACCGCTTCGTGTTCAAAAATCTGGCAGTCCGGGTTTCCAGAGTGATCCGCCACCGGGTGATGGAAATTACGGTTATTCCCGATGACAAAAAAGACCAACGTCCTCCGCCTTCTTGACGCCGCGGACATTCGCTACACGGTAAGGGAATACCCCGTGGATGAGTCGGATCTCTCGGCCCTCCGCGCTGCGGAAAAAACAGGAACGCCCCCGGAACAAATTTTCAAAACCCTGGTTTTGCGGGGCGGTTCCGGGGCGTACTGGGTATGCTGCATCCCCGCAGGGGCGGAATTGGATCTGAAAAAAACCGCCCGGGCCGCGGGGGAAAAAAGCGCCGCCCTGATCCGCCAGAAAGACCTGGAGCCCCTGACCGGCTATATCCGGGGCGGCTGTTCCCCCATCGGCATGAAGAAAAAATTCCCCACCCTCATTGACGAAACCTCAGAACTCTTTGATACCATCGGCGTCAGCGCCGGAGTTCGGGGCCTGTTGATTTTTTTGGCTCCCCGGGATCTTGTCCGGTTTACCGAAGCCCGGACAGCGGAACTTGCCGGGTAGAGACAAAAGGGGGGAATCTTTTATAAGGAACATCTGAAAACTTCAGTTTTCAGATGTTTTCGTACCCCGGAACCTCTGGAAACCCAACCGGGGTTTCCAGAGGTTCCCTATAACTGAGGCTGTTCCAAAACTTCAGTTTTTGGAATAAGCTCACGTGAAGTACACATACCGGGGAGGTTTCTATGAAACGTGTAATCCATTTGTTGTCTCTGGGGGCGTTGTTCTTTTTGGCGCTGGGCGGCCTTTGGGCCGGGCCTGTGCAGGAACTGACGCTGCTCCATACCAACGACCACCACGGGGCGGCGCTGCCCAATAATGGCCGGGGCGGACTGGCCCAGGTGGCGGCCTATGTCAAGGCGGTACGGGCCACAAACCCCCAGGTGCTGCTGCTGGACGCCGGGGACATTAACACCGGCAGCGCCCTTTCCAATATGTTCGCTGCGGAGCCGGATATTCTGGCCTATAACCTTATGGGCTACGATGCGGGAACTTTCGGCAACCACGAATTCGACGGGAACCATGACAAGCTCCTCAGGCAGATAGAACAGGCACAATTTCCCTTTATTTCATCGAACATCAAAACCGGGGACGGGAACTACCTGGGGAACACCCCCTACCTGGTCAAAAAGTACGACGGTTTTACGGTGGGGATTTTCGGCATTACCACCCTGCGGACAAAAATTATCGCCAGCCCCAGCGAGAGCCTGGAGTTTATCAACGAAATCGAGGCCGCCAGGGCGATGGTGGATATTTTGCGGAACCGGGAAAAGGTTGATATTGTTATCGGCCTTACCCACATCGGCGACGTGAAGGAAGACCCGGAGCATATCACCTCCCCGGAACTGGCCGAAGCGGTTCCCGGCATCGACATCATTGTGGACGGCCATTCCCATTCCTTTTTCGAGGCTCCCAAAAAAGCGGGGAACACCTGGATCGTTTCCGCCAACGAGTGGGGAAAATATGTGGGCCATGGAAAATTAACGGTTCGGAACAAGACACTGGTGAATTTTGTCTGGGCTCCTGTGGAGATCGCCCCGGACCGGGAAGTAAGCGCCCTGCTGGAGCCATATATCCAAAAGGCCGATGAAAGCCTTAAAGAAGTGATAGGCCAGGCGGCGGCGCCCTTTGTGTTCGGCAACCGGCTGACCCGCTATCAGGAAACCGCTCTGGGGAATCTGATCACCGACGCCAATGCGTGGTACTTCCGGACCCGGTACAACCAGCAGATCGATTTTGTCTTTCACAACGGCGGCAATATTCGCGCCGAACTTCCCCAGGGGCCCATCACCCAGGAACAAATTCTGACGATCCTGCCCTTTGAAAATTACCTGTATGTTGTGTCCCTCAAAGGCTCGGATATTATCGAACTGTTTCATTTTATCGCCACTATTCCCCAGGGCGCCGGGGGTTTTGCCCAGGTCTCAAAAGAGGTTCGCTACACCATCGACTATTCAGGCGATGGGGCGCTGCTTAAAGACCTGACTATCGGCGGCGAGCCGGTGGACCCGGATCGGACCTACCGTTTTTGCACCAACGACTACATCCTCGGCGGCGGCGATGGCTACGAGGTGATGAAGCGGGCGGAAAACCCCTTTAACACGAGCCTGCTGCTTTCCTACGTGGTGGTGGAATACATCAAGGTTCAGGACGGCCCCATCAGTCCCGCTACCGATGGCCGCCTTACCATAATCGGCGGCGCCTGGTAGCGCGCCCTCCGCCTCTGCGGGGGGTTGTTGTAGCGGGGGAAACCGCATATAGGCGCTACGGTAATCATTAGCCTGATAAACGCCACAAAAACAGACGCTGGCCTGACGATAGAATGTGTCCTGAATAACAATGCCTATAAGACCCGGATTAAAGTATCCGGATGGGTGTGACCGGACACATCGGTAACACTTTCAGGCAGAATCGGAGCCAAATCCAAACACCGGAGGATTTGGCAATGAGCTGGAAGGAGACTGATGAAATGGACGAAAAGAAAGAGTTTATTTTCAGATGCTGGAACCGGGAAGAGACGTTTACGGAAATTTGCCGAAAGTTTGGAATAAGCGCCAAGATCGGGTACAAGTGTCTTGCACGGTTTAAGGAATGGGGGCTGGCCGGGCTTTCACGGGCGCCGAAAAAAACGCGAATAAGGTTGCTCAGGGCGTGAAGGAGCAGCTGCTGAAACTCAAGGAAAATATATAAATATGGGGGGTGTATAAAATACTTGCTTTGTATGCTACGAAATATCCTCGCGTAAATTCATTGATTTGTTGCGAAGGGTCCATTCCCAAGAGCCCGCTTGCGCGGGGGAGCCGTGGGGCAGAACCAAGAGGTTGGGCCTTGAGTTAAATATCTTGCGAGAACAACAACCCCGTCCGCTTGCGCTAAATTTGACCCATGGAATCTGGCGAATTTTGGTTCAAAAAGGCCGTTTCCAGGATTTTTTTGTGCGATTTTAGGCTCTGATTTTTAAGCCGTATTTGTTTTAGAACGCAAAAATCCTTGTTCTTGCCGCGTTTCGCTTAATAAGGGCCCAAAATCAGTGTTTTCTATGAAATAAAGGCGTTGGTTTAATACCCCGGAGCTCTGCTCCTGGGTAGTTCATTTCAGTTACCTCTTTAATTGTGTAAAGGGAATATCCGGAAACCCGGATGGGGTTTTCAGAGGCCCTCGAAAAAATTGTTCATTTTTTTGCATAGAGCATAAGAAAAATTTTTCCAACAGGTTTCATTCGGTGGGCAGGCTTTCCTTTACTATTTTCCATAACTTTGTAACAGACTCATCTGTTGTCCCGTTTTTTATCAATTCTTCAAGCAAGGATCTTGATTTATCATATTCCTTTTGTAAATAAAAAACAATACTTTTTAAGAACAAAATATCAGGCCGTTCCGGTTCTATTTTTAGAGCCCGGTCTATCAATGTTTCGGCTGTTTTATAATTAGACTCATCCATTGCAATTTCCGCCAGTGATATCAATTGGGCGGCATTAAACATTTTAAAATAGAGCACGTTAAGAGGTTCATAATTAAATTGTTCTTGCAGTTCCTCATATCCCTTTTTGGCAAGTCTTATGGTATACGTTCCCCTTTTCACATTATTTAAAACAAATCTACCCTGGATATCGGAATCGGCGATTTTTCTGCCGTTTAAAAAAACCGCCACACTGCTCACCGGGCTGCTTTCATAGTCATAAATCATTCCATACATGATACTCTCATCGCTTAATCTTTTGATGGGCCGGCCGGTTTGACATGACATGAAAAGAAAAACCAATAGCAATATCCCTCCCGCCATTTTTATGTTATTTCCTGCTGATTTCATATAATCTCCCGTTAATATATGCATGAATACTGCCATTTCCAAGGGTAGTATACCGCATATTATTGGTTTCGGCAACGGAGAGCTTTAAAATCTCCCCGGTTCTGGTATTCTTGACATAGGCCAGGGGCTCTCCCGAATTGTTGCTTACCATGCCGATATATTCAAGCCATGCTGCTTTTTCGGCTTTCTCGGGCGGCAGAACGGCGGGTCTGACGGTTTCCGGCGGGGGACCTGCGGCGACAGTGGGCTGAGTGGGGCGGACATAGTAGTTTCTTGTTATGTTATTCATCGGGAAAGGTTCCGGAAATTTAGCCGTTTCCCCCTCCTTTTTTTTATTTTCGAAATATTCATTATTTGCCCTGATTCGGAAAACAACATCCATATTATTCTGCGGGTATAAGTTTCGTATCTGCACCATGGGTATTTCCCATGAGGGATGTTTTGAAGCCTCATGGAGAAAGCTGAAAAATCCATCGCTGGTTCCGCGCAGGGCATATTCAATTTCTATCGCGTCCCCGCCGGAAAGATACTGAAAGCCGGTAACCGGGCATCTCCACTTTGCCAAGAGGGATTTAATGGTATCGCCAAATTCGGAAGGCCCCGCAACCGGTTCTTCCCAATTATTGCTTTCTTTTTCAATCAACGTTTCAAGCTGAACAATCTGTTTTTTTAAAGGCACATCCTGCTGCGCCTGTTCAATATACGGTACGATTGTTCCGCTTAAGGTAAAGGTTTCGCGGCCATAGGCGGGATGTACCTGGTGAAGCCGTACCCCGGAGATCAGTCCGTGTTTTTCAAAATTCTGTAATAAGGCAAGGGAATTACCGGTGGTTCCGTCAAGCTGGAAGACACCGAGGTTAAAGGTTGCCGACAGGATGCGGGTATTTAGTTGAAGACATTCGGAAATGACGATGGCCATTTCAAAAGGGGCAGGTTTTTTTTGGGATGTGATTTCATGGTAAGCGGATTGTAATTCCGCCAATTTCTGTGCTTCTTTTCGTCTCTCTTCCCCGATTCTTTCGGCCTCTTCCTGTTCGAGCCGCTGTTTGATGCGTTGTTCATCTTTCCGTGCCCGGTATTGCTGAAGGAAAAGGGTAAATCCTGTTATGATCAAGATGGTGGCGGCGGCAATCCCGATCCGGCGGCGTTTTATGGCGGGGCTTAAATTCCGGTTAAGCGATATGGCATGAATATCAATGTTTTTCAGTGCGTGCTTGATATTATGGATAGTATACCGGCGATTATCCTGTTTTCCCCCAAAGATCGTATTATCGCGGTCATGGCAAAAAACTTCTATACAGTCATCGTCAGGCCCGAAATTGTCCTTGATATATTCAAACAATTCCGAATCATCCCGTTTTTTTACCGTTGTTTTTAAAAGACCTCCGTTTTCAATGGCCGCGAATTCCACCCAGCTGTCTTCAAGGTACATGGCCTTTCCGGTTTTTTTGAGGAAAAAATTGTTCAGAAACAAGGTGGAGAGGGGGAGCATTCTGTTTTCTGTTTTTGTCAGTACAAAAACCAGATACGACCACTTTTTGTTTCCGTTTTTCACCATGAAAATATTTTTATCATCCGGCGTTTGCGGGTACATGCCGACCAGTTTAAGACGGACGGCCTCTCTGAGTTCCCGGCCTCTGAGGTGGGGCAAATCAAAAATAAAGACCGAATAGGAAGTTCTATCGTACATTTCACTCATAGATATACTCCATGGCTTTGAGTTTGTCAGGCAACGAATTGGACAATTCGTTGCCTGACAAAAAATCGGAATTCCCTGACAATTTCAGATTGTCAGGGAATGAATCGCCTGTCAATAAGGCGGTATTCCTCAATTTCCTGTCGTCTTCCGTCCTTCTTGGGTATAGCCGCGGTTATACCTTCCACCACACCGAGTCCGGGAAATACAAACGATATTTTCCAAAAAGCGGTTTTGGTTCCCAGATAACCAAAGAGCATATGGGACAGAGGTATGTTGAGGATTGACGCCATATCGGAATCCATCACCGGCCCCGCAAGCAGTTTGTTTTTCAGGGTTTCAAATTTCTCCGCGGCTTTTTCAATCTTAAACGCATTTCGCATAATGAGGGGTTTGAAGATTTCCGGGGCAACCATGTTGACATTCATTACCGGAAAATCATTTACCAGGGGAAAGAGGTTTTCGGTACGTCCTTCGGCCCAGGATGCGCTTACCGTTCTATAGGCAAACGAATTTATCTGGCTTACCGGAATCCACCCACAGGCAACACAGGCGCTCAAAGCTTCTTCCCTGATAAATTCCCGCCATTTTTCCGTTGAAGAAGAAAGGCCGTTTTCATCCCGCCATCTGATAAACGCGGATGTATTCCCATTTAAAAAAAGATATTCGACGATAAGCCTGTCGTGCAGATCCTCATCGGAAAGAAAATCAAGGTGGTAGCCGCTTGAGACATCCGTAATTTCCAGTGAATATTGGTCATAGGTAATCCGCAATTTGTCCAGCACGGCGTTTTGGCGGTCGTCAAAGGGGTATATTTTTAATTCCTGCATATCGTCAACGATAGCTTCAAGGAGCTTTTGAGCTTCCATTTTTTCGTTAAAATCATTTTTGGTTCTTTGAAAATAGGTTATGCCCGAGGCGGCAAACAGGGTGACTCCTGAAAGAACGGCGGCAAGGAAAAAAAGCAGTAAAACCGCGCCGGCTTCAATGGCGCCGGATTCATTATCCATATTTACCTGTCCAGAACGGGAGTGCCGGGAAAGAGCGCCTGGGTTCGCGTGTCTTTTCGGCCGATACGGTAATCAACGGCAAGGCCCCGTATGCGCCGTTTTCTGTCATAAACCGGCGTTATCGCGGTAACAACGTCGCCAATTTTTGACCGTGTGATACTTTGGGTGAGCCCTTCAATGTATTGGGCGGGATTTGCCCAATACGGAATATGAAATTTTTCCACCTGTTCCCGTATTGTCCTGTCGGTTCGGGCTATCTCCGTAGCTGTTCTGAGTTCCGAGAAGGCCCGGCCGGTTCCCCGGAGGCCGCCGCTGAAAGCCGAAACCATTATGCCTCCCAGTATCAGGGTAATCCCCACGGTTACCAGGGCCTCCATCAAGGTAAACCCGTCTTCCGGATGTTTGTTCATTTTAACCCGCTCATAACCTGTTCGTTTCTGGCGGTGATTTCCCGCTGTATCTGTATACTCAATTCCGCGCTCCGGCGCGAAAAAGAAGCCAGGCTCAGGAGAATGAGGGAAAAGCAAAACAATACGACAAAAAAAACGATTAAGCTTCGAAGCATGATGAACCCTTCTTCCGGCGGCGGCCTAATCGCCCCAGGATGTAATGTCCGCATCTTTTCCCTCCCCGCCTTCCCGTCCGTCCGCGCCCAGGGAACGAATACTAAAGGGCAGCCCCTCTGCGCCGGGAATCATATAGGCATAGGGATTACCCCAGGGGTCATTCGGGTTTTTTTTGTAGATATAGGGGCCTGCCCAGTTTTCGCTTACCGGCTCTATGGTTGGCTTTTTCCACAGGGCTTCAAGATTCTGCTCGCCTGTAGGGTAACGCCCGCAGTCAATATAATACGATTCAAGGGCCAGTGAAAAAGAATCGATCTGGCTGCGGGCCGCCGCGACCCGCGCCCGGTCAAGGTACTGAATGGCCATAAAACCGACAGTGGATGTCAGGATCAATACGATGGCAATCACAACAAGGGTTTCCATAAAAGTCCAGCCCTCATCTCCGTATTTCATAAGTTTCCGCATATTGCGCTCCTTTACAATAGTCTGCCATAGAGTGAAAAGATCGGCAAAATAAATTGGATAATAAGCAACAGTACAATAATGCCAACCAGGAGAATTAAGCCCGGTTCCAGCATTCCCATGATCTTTTCAGAGATATGGTCAACTTCTTCCTCAAAATACCCCCTGATTTGAGTAAACACATTTTCCACATTCCCGGTCCGCTCTCCTACCGCAATCCAGGTTGCAACATAGGGAGGGAATTCATGGTATGCCATAAAAGACCGGGAAAGCGTTTCGCCCTGCCGTAAAAGGGATTCCACTTCAATCAGGGCTCCGGCATACGCGCGGTTGCGTATGGCAGAGGAAGTTTCTGTGAGGGCCGTATGGATAGTAATGCCTGAACCGGTGAGCATTTCCATGGCAAAGGAAAAATCCATGGTTTGCAGGGATTTGATAAAAGGACCGGCCAGAGGCAAGCCAAGAAGGATTTTATCGGTAAGAAAGGCAAACCGATCCGAAGTTTTCCGGGCGGCAAGTACCAGAATTGCCGCGGTTATGAGCAACACAAAAAAGGAAGCGGTCAGCCATAAAGACCGGTAGACGCCCGAAAGTTCCCGAACCAGATTATCAGTATCCTGAATATTAAAGGCGGCAAAAATCTCCGCCATTCGGGGCAGTACAAAAACAATAATCCCAACACAGCCGATAAAGGTTATACCCAGGATTAACAGGGGATACCATACAATATTGCCTATTTTCCCCCGGATTTTTTTTTCATTTCGAAGGTATTGGGCCATACGGCTAAAAACCGCCGCCACCGATCCGGTTTCTTCCCCCAACCGTATTAACGCCTGATACAGGGGGGAAAAAGAAGGGGTGTGCATTTTAAGCGCCTCATGGAGAGATAAACCGTTCCGCAACGCCTCAAGCAGATTCCGGCTGAGCCAGGCTGTTTTTGAATTTCCGGCAATGGTAACACAAAGCCCGACGGCATCCTGTATCGTCAGCCCCGCCTTGAGCAGGGCGGCCATAATCTCGGTAAATTCCAGTATGATGTCACGGCTGAAATTCTTTTTGAAGCGGGCAATATTGTAATCCTCCACCGGTACACACTTTACGAGCAGCTGGTCTTTTCCGTTATAGGAAACGATTATTTCTTCCCGGTTAGCCGCTTCCCGGACAATCGTTGACCGCTTTCCTTTTTCATCGGCAAGGGTACAGCGGTAATACGGCATTACAGCACCGCCTCCCGTTCAACTTCGCTTAGCGTGGTAATTCCGTCGGCCACTTTTTGCAGGCCGTCCTGCGCCATACTTATCATGCCTTTTTTCGCCGCATACCGCAGTATTTCCGATGAGCCTTTCCGTTCGATTATCATTTCTTCAATAGCGCTGTCTACGGTAAAAACTTCACTGATTATGGTCCGGCCCTTGTATCCGGTAAAATCGCATGCGGCGCAGCCTTCCGTCCGGAAAAGGCTGTCGGCTGTTATATGATATTTTGTAAAAAGGGCTTTTGTTTTTTTATCCGCCCTGGTTTTTTTGCCGCAGCGGGGGCAGCGTTTCCGCACCAGCCGCTGGGCGACCGAGCATTTGAGAACCGCGGCAATTAAATAGGGCTCAAGGCCCATGTTCTCAAGACGGGTGATGACCGAAAAACTGTCATTGGTATGGAGGGTCGACAGGATAAGGTGGCCGGTCAGGGCGGACCGGAGGGCCAGTTCCGCGGTTGGGTTATCCCGTATCTCTCCAACCATGATAACATTGGGGTCCTGCCGTAACACCCGGCGGAGCATGCCGTCAAAGGAAAGATTGATTTCGTCATTTATCTGGACCTGGCTTACGCCGGGAATAATCTGTTCCACCGGGTCTTCGATGGTGATAATTTTAAGTTCCTGCACCGGAAGGCCGGCGATAAGCCCGTGGAGGGTTGTGGTTTTGCCGCTCCCGGTCGGCCCGGTTAAAAGAATAAGGCCGTATGGTTCCCGGGCCGCCTTTTTGATACGGGCAAGATTATCGTGATAGAACCCCAGTTCGTCCAGGGACAGAAGGCGGGTGGATTTACTAAAAATCCTCAAAACGATAGATTCCCCGTTGGTGATGGGGATAATGGAAACCCGCAGGTCAATAGTGGTGTCTTCAATCGTTACCGACATTCTGCCGTCCTGGGGGAGCCGCTGTTCCAGGGGATTCAGGTTGGCCATGATTTTTATACGGTTGGAAATCGTCAAGAATACGGATTTGTCAATTTTTTTTACAATCCGCAGGATTCCGTCAATGCGGTAACGGATATACACCGAATCGGCGTGGGCTTCAATATGAATATCCGAGGATTCAAGCCGGATTGCCTCAATGCAGATGGCGTTAATAATATTGACCACTGGCGCCCCTTCCGTTATGGCGTCCAGCGCGATGGCCTGGCCCTGAACTGACCCCTTTTGCCGGTGAACCGGTTCAATTACCGTAGTTTCCCCGATATAAGAGGCAAGCTCCGCTTTGCTTATGGCATAGAAAAGAACCTTTTTGGGGATATGAAATTCTTCAAGGTGGTTTCGCAGTTCTGAATTGTTTTGATCGCTTATGGCAACGCGCACTTCATGATCGTTTTCCGCTAATTTAATTGCCCCCCGGTGGCTGATAAATTCCCGGCTGTACTGTTCCATGTTTGACAGGTCAAACGGATAATTTTTCAGGTTTATTTTTTCCATGCTGGTTACCCGTCACGCAGTACATATTTTTGGTAATAATACTCATTCTTTTTTACATAATCGGTACTGAAGGTTTCTCCGTGGTGTACAAAAGGCACAATGTAAATGACCATTTCGGTTGTATTGTCCTGGATGTCAATATCCTGAAAAAGTTTGCCGATGAGGGGAATGCTTCCCAAAAGAGGGATTTTTTTGATGCTTTCAACCCGGTCAACCTGTAAAAGGCCGCCGATAACAATGGGGGTTCCCGATTTGGTCCTGACCTGGGTATTTACCACCCGTTCGGAGGTAGGCGGGGGATTGGTGGTTGCGCTGGCGTTTGCCCCGCTTTCATCCTGCTTACTCACCGTGGCGTTGACATTCATGGTGATCATGCCGTCTCCGGAAACCCATCCGTTAATGCTCAGGCGGAGGCCTGAGTTTATTTCGCGGGTTACACCGGTATATACCGGGGTTCCGGTGTCGGGGTTAATGGCGGTATCCCGGTAACGGAAGGTGCTGGTATTCTCAAATTTGATATCCTGGCCGGATATGCCATTGAGGGTGGTATCCGCGAGGACTTTTGCCTTATCTTCCCCGATTTGTAAATTAAGCTGCAATGCCATTTGGTAGCCAAATTCGGTAATAATATCGAAATTAATATTTACCAGATTTGAAAACGTACCGGTTATGATATTGCCCGGATTAGCGCCCGACTGTTCAATCTTGAGGCTCTTGCTCCAATTGATATTATCGCTCCGCTGATATTGCATCACAAGAAGCTGGTAGCGGATCTGCGGTTTAGGTTGATCTATCAGGTTTAGATGCTCCAGGAACTGCTTTTGTTTTTCTTCGGTCCCCCGGTAAAAAACAAGGGTCGGATCGGATGAAAGCGCCAGTTCCTCTTTTGAAACCGAAGGCGGCAAATACTGCATCAGCTCGTCGCTTTTGATATACCGCAGTTGAATGGGAAAACCGGCGTTCCGCCGGTCAATCAGGTTGATATACTCTTCAAATTGTTTTGACATTTCAACGGTAGTCTGGACAACAAACGCATTGGAGTCAGGAATAATCCGCGGACCGGCCGCCGCCAGATCCTGGGGCAGGAGGCCGATAAAATCCTTCACGGCAAGGTACTGTATTTCAAACCGCGTAAAAAATTTCCCCTCCGCGGGAACATCGAGCATTTCAAGAAATGCCGCAATGGGCGTTATTTCTTCCGTGCTGCCGGTAAGATATACCGAATTGGTGTTTTTATCGGCCTTCAAAAATGAAGAGCCGGAATATTCATTGGGCAGCAGGGCTACCGCGTTTTCTACCGGAATGTTCCGGAGTTGAATGACTATGACGTTCTTTAGTTTCTTTATTATATCCCGGCGCTGCACCTCAAAAATATAGTAAATATTTCCGGCCTGAACATAATCGCAGTTTGCCTGTTCCAAAACCAGCCGTAACAGCTCATCAAAGGGTTTTTCTTGAAAATACAGATTGTCCAGCGTCGAATCTATCCGTTGCAGCAGAGAGTATTCCCGCTTGCCGGTCCTGAAAAGGAGCGTCAGAATTGCGGAAAAAGAAGCCCGCTGGACATTCATGGTATATAACTCATTGGCGGTTACGGTAATCGATGAATTGCTTAAACGTCCGGGAGTACCGGAAGAAACTTCCACCGTCCGCTTGAGATAATAGGCGCTGTTTTCTTCAACAATGGAATATTCAGGATACTTTTTGATGATAATTTCCAGAAGGTTTGGAAGGCTGGTGTTTTCTGAATTAAGGTTGATGGTTGCCCGGGGAAGCTGGTCGTAGAGAATTGTTTGCCCGGCGTTACGGCCAATGGCTTTTACGATCATTTCGATATCAACGCTATCCGCCTGAATGCTGATCAGATCGTTGTTCCTTTGAATCTGTATTTTCGATATGTAATAGGCGTTGTTCCGTTTCTCCGTAAAAAGATTACAGGCGTCGGTAAAGCGGTACAGGGCCTCTTCAAAGGCCGAATCGCTGAAGTGAAAGGTGGCGGTTCCGATAACCGTTTCGTCCACAATGATGGACTGCCCGCCCGCATCAGCGAGAACCATGAGAATATCCGCAATGTTCTGGTTGCGGAAATCCATAGATTTCAACGCCTGAGCGTCAAGGGGATGAAACCCAGCAAGAAAAATAGAAAGAATAAGGACGCGCTTCAACATTTTCAGCATAGGAACACCGCCATTAAGGCCCCGGCGCCCAGGAATGGGGCAAAGGGGATTTTAACCGACTTTTCCCAATGATAGCATAGTATACCTACGGCGTACACTATCAGGCAGAGGAAAGCGGAAAAGAGGCACATGACAAGCGTCTGGTCAAGATTCAGGGCATAGGCCAGGACGCCGGCAAGTTTGACATCTCCGAAGCCCAGGGTGCCTGAGGTGAGGGAAAACAGGAGGAAAAAGAGGAGGAACAAAGCGGTTCCGGCGGCGATATGTTCTGCCGAAGCGGTATTTTTGGTATAGAGATCGGAGAAGAGCATATAGAGGAGCCATAAAGCCAGGAGGGTATCGGGGATACGCCTGGTTTTGATATCGATGAGGCAGATAAGAATACAAAAGAAGACAAGGAACGCCCGGTTCATGAACTTGAGTATAGCATACAACAACGGATTATACCGCCCTGGCGGGTTTTTTTTCGCCGGGACGGACTTTTTTTTGAAAACAAGGAGATAAAGGAGGTTGTTCCAAAACCCGGTTGGTTTTGAAACAACCTCTTGGAAAAGCGGTCAAATGTCCGCTTTTCCATGTAAATCTAAGGTTGCTGTTCCAAAAACTGAAGTTTTGGAACAGCCTC
>JAISBS010000062.1 GCA_031266075.1 Treponema sp. | reverse complement strand
CATCAACCGATAGTTTGAACTGATTGCCGATAAACGTAAACTGCGGCCCCATTTCAAGCAGAAAAGAACGCACATTGTTCACCAGCGCCGATTCAAGCTGCCGCTCGGAATGTTCATCCACCAGGTCCATAAAGTCGAAGGTATATTCATCCTTTACCGCCAAAACTGCCTGCTTTCTGATAGCGTCCGGCAGGGTTTCAAGAAGAACCCAGGAGCAAACTCCTGGGTTCTTCTTGGATGAGGACATTTTTCGACCAGCCGAATTTCTTTGTCGCCAAAATGTAAAACCGCCGCTCCTGATTATCCTTGCACTTGTTAAGTATGGCGATATGCTTTGTCCAGCTTATTTCTGCAACCAATAGAGGACGGCAAAGCGGGAATTTTCAAATATGGTATTGATGAGAGGATAATACTTCCTTGTTTTATCTTCTATTTCTTTGTCCAAATCATCCTTGGGGTCTTTGGCTTCGTAATAGCCGCAGGAAAGGCGGAAACGGTCTTTTAGAGTTCCATCAGGGTATACGGTAGTCCCCTGGGGGGTTCTGTATTCCAATTCTTCTATCAGTTTGAGATTTTTGTCCTCCGCAAAATCATTCACCAGGTCTATGAAACAGCGGCGGATAGTGGTTTCGTTAATGCTGCCGCCGTAGTCTATGATGTTTTGAAGGTTATTACGGTACTTATTGATACTCAGGTTCATTATTGCCTTTATTATCCCTTCATTTACTAACCACAAACCATTTTAATATACCCGCTAACCCATAGTGGGGGTAGCGGAGAAACCGGAGGCTTCGAAGCGCGGCCTTTCAGTCTTTACCGTAGCGGTGAATTTTTCTGGGCCTACGCCATGCTGCCGTTATCGGAAGAACATGCTCAACGTTTCGCATATATTCTCCGGGCGGGGGGCGCCTGGAAAAAGCGCGCGAAACATTGAGCGCGGCTTTTCAGGTATGGTAACACGGCGTGGGGCCAAGTAAAGGCTTGTATTGCCGGAAACAGCCAATAGCCCCGCCGCCGTATACGGCATGGAACCGGAAAAGACCCCGGAGACGGCCTATTTGCTCCCCTTTCCTGATGTCCTAAAGCATATCATCAAAAAAGGCCCTTTGTTAAGCGTATCACAGCCTGTATCTCGTTGGCCTTTTTTCCCTAAATTTCCGCACAAACGCTTATCAATCTCTCCTCGATCCGTATATCATCCGGTTTTAGGCCGGGACATGGCGGATGATTACCGCCCTGCTGCCCCGGAATACATCAAGGAGACTTGCGGAGCAAGTCTCCCTTCTCCCTCTTCCCCTTATGTGCTATCCTCCCGGCAATGACGAAATTCGATTTTCGGGCGGAGCTGAACGGCCCCCAGCTCCAGGCGGTTACGATAATTGAGGGGCCGGTGCTGATTATCGCGGGGGCGGGATCGGGAAAAACCAGGGTTATCACCTGCCGGATCGCCAATATGCTTTCCCGGGGAATTCCCCAGTCGGCAATTCTGGCCCTCACTTTTACCAACAAGGCGGCCCGGGAAATGGGCGAGCGGGTGAAGGAACTGACGGCAAAAAAATTGCGGAACCTGACGGTCAGCACGTTCCACGCCTTTGGCCTCAAGATCCTCCGGGACGAGGCGGAGCTTTTGGGCTACCGGAAAAATTTTTCGATTTATGATGAAACAGACCGGCTCTCCCTGATCAAGGAAAGCCTCCGGGAATGCCGCCATTCCGCCGAGGGGGTGGACCTCTATGCCCTGGGGCAAATTTTTTCCAACGTCAAAATTGGCCGCCTGCGCTGGGGGGCTGCCGGGGGCCGGGAAACCGCGGACGATGTTTGGGAGCCGGTCTACCGGGAATACCAGCACGGGCTTTCGGTCTTTAACGCCATGGATTTTGACGACCTTCTGGTAAAGCCCATCGAACTTTTTGAACAGCGGCCCGAGACCCTGAACGCCTACCGCCGGCGCTACCGGTATATCATGGTGGACGAATTTCAGGACACGAGCCTTATCCAGTACCGGCTGATGAAACTGCTGGCCGCGGCGGACGGGCCGGACGGGGCCGCTAATGTCTGCGTAGTGGGGGATGACGATCAGTCGATCTACTCGTGGCGGGGGGCGAATTACGAAAACATCCTTTTGTTTGAAAAAGATTTCCCCGGCGCGGTGGAGATCAAACTGGAGCAGAACTACCGGTCCACCACCACTATTCTGGAAGCCGCCAACGGGGTTATCTCCAACAACACCAACCGGAAGGAGAAGCGGCTCTGGTCGGGGAACTCAGGCGGCAAGCCCATCGAACTGTTCCACCCGGAAAACGAAAGCGCCGAGGCGGACTTTATCGCCGATCAGATCCGGAGTCTCCGGTTTTCCGAAAAACTTGCCTATAGCGATTTTGGGGTCCTGGTACGGACCAATTCCCTGACCCGGAATATCGAGGAGGCATTTTTGGCCGCGGACATTCCCTACCGGGTTTCCGGGGGCACCAGTTTTTTTCAACGGAAGGAGATCAAGGACATCCTCTCCTACCTCAGGCTCATCGCCAATCACGACGACGACGTGAACCTTTTGCGGATCATTAACACCCCCCGGCGGGGAATCGGCAAGACCACGGTGGCGGCCCTGACGGAGCTGGCCCGGAAAAACCACTCCAGCCTCTGGCACGCCATGGAGCGGGCCCGCTACGCCGCCCAGTCGGGGCAGGAACTGTTGTTCGAGGACAAAAAGGGCCACGGGGACATTGACGTTTTTATGAACACCATTGAATTTTTCACCCAGGAGATTCTGGAGCGGAAAGCGCCAGGTCCCGGCGGCTGGTCCCTGTCCCAAAAGACCAGAGCCCTTATCGACAACATCAACTACTGGAGCTACCTGGTAACGGAACACAGCAAAAACGAAAAACTGGCCCGCTGGAAATTCGCCAACATCGAATATTTTATCAAGATGATCGAAAACTGGGAGCGGGACCCGGATACCCAGGACGCCGGCCTCTACCCTTACCTGAACCGCATAAGCCTGATCACCAGGGACGATGGCGAGGACGAGGCGGGCAAGGGCAAGGTAAACCTGATGACCATCCATGCGTCCAAGGGCCTTGAGTTCCCCGTGGTCTTTATCGCCGGAGCCGAGGCAGGGCTTATCCCCCACGAGCGGAGCCTGGCGGAAGACGATGGCGAGGGTGAAAGCAGTGTCGAGGAGGAGCGGCGGCTTTTTTATGTGGCCATTACCCGGGCCCGGGACAAGCTTTTTATCACCAGCTGCCGCAAACGGCGGCGGCTCCAGAACACCGTGGACTGCGCCGCCTCTCCCTTCCTTGCGGAGATTCCTTCCGGCCTCATCGAATACCACGAGGAGGAAACGGTCATGGATGGCCGTTCCCTGGCGGACGATTTTTTCACCATGATTGGGGTCAGGCGGGAGGGGGAGTAACGTGCCGGCAAATAGAGCGGAATCACGCGGCATATTCTTCATTCGTTCCCTGGCGGCATTTTTTTTGATGTGCGCAGTATGCGCAGCCTGCGCTCCTTCCCGGAAGGGGCCGGAACAAAAGCGGACGGCGGGGGAAGCGGCGGCTGAAATTACGGGGCGGTCTCCGGGGCCCGAACCCGCCCCCGCGCCGGAAGCGCGGAACGCGGAAGCGGCGGAGCCGGACTTTCCCTACACGCTCGCGCTCAAATCCGGCCCCCCGGATCTGAAACTTCTCCTTAACGGCGGGGAACTCAGGGCCGCCGCGGAGAGCATTCGCCGCTTTACGCTGGAGGGGCCGGGAACCGTAACGCTGGAGGCCCCAGGTTACACAAGCAGAATGTTTCACACCCGCGAAATCCCCGGCCTGCTGCGGGACGGCCAGCTGCAGATCAAGCTTGAACATGAAGGGGGAACGCTGGAATACCTCCGGGAAATTTCCACAGGGCGGCAGCCCAAAAGCGCGTACTTTTCCCCCGATGGCGACCGGCTTTTTGTACCGCTCCTGGGACAGCGGGGCATTGATGTGTTCCGTTTTACCGGAGCCGCCCATTCCGATTTGTCCGCCGCGCCGCCGCTGCGTTTTGAAAAACGGCTCACGGTTCCCGGCAGCAGCGCCAGCGGTTTTGTGGAAGCCCTCTGCGACGGGAAGCGCCGGGAACTCTGGGTCTCCAACATGGAAGAAAACCGGGTTCACATTTTTGATTTGGACACCCTGGCATACAAACGCTTCGCCAACACCGGCGGCCTCATGCCCAAGGTCATCGTCCAAAGTCCCGAGGGGGACATCACCGTGGTGTCCAACTGGCTTTCCCGGAATATCAGCGTCTTTGATTCACAGACCAAAGAGCGGCTGGCCCTGATCCCTCTGGGCGGCACTCCCAGGGGCATGGCCTTTTCCCCGGACGGCAAAACCCTCTACGCCGCCATTTTTGACGAACCCCTGATTGCGGTCATCGACATGGCCGCCAAAAAAACCACTGCCGCATACCGGCTCTACGAAGGGGCCGGCGCCGCCCGGCACGTGATCTGCTCGGAGGGCAAACTCTTTGTCTCCGATATGTACCGGGGGAACGTCTGTATACTGGACGCCGCCTCGGGAAAACTCGTCAAGGCAGTCCGGGTGGGCCCCAACATTAACACCATCGTCCTCTCCTCCGATGGGAACCGGGTTTACGCCTCTTCCCGGGGGCGGAACAACCCGGAGGACTACACCAGGCCGGGCCCGGAATTCGGCGCCGTTTATATTTTGCGGTCAGCGGATCTTTCCCTGGAAGAAAAAATCTGGGGGCGCAACCAGCCCACCGGCCTGGCTCTTTCCCCCGACGGAAAATATATGGTCTTTACCGATTTTCTGGACGACAACCTGGAACTGTACCGGATACATTAACGGGCTGCTCTACCGCGCCGGCGGCGACTTTACGGAATGCATAAAAATTGTTATCCTGATATTTACCATGAACATCACCAACACAACCGAAAATTCCGGCCCGTCTATCCCCCTTCGTTCCCACGTAAAACCGGAAGACACCTGGGATCTTTCAAAACTTTTCAAAAACGATGATGAATGGAACGCCGGGCTTTCCGCTTACGAACAGATGGCGGAAAAAATTCCCGCCTACCGGGGAACTTTGGGAAAATCCGCGGAGGCTTTGGCGGATTACTTCGACTTCTCCCGGGACTTCGGTATTCTGGAGGAACGGCTCAATTACTACAGCGATCTCCGGCAGACCGAGGACGAAGGCGCCGGCGCGGCCCGAACCATGACGGGCAGGCTGATGATGGCCGCCGCGAAGGCCCACGCTGCGGGTTCCTGGGAAGCGCCGGAGATTCAGGCCATCCCCGGCGCGGACATGACGGCTTTTCTCACCCATCCCCGGATGGCGGATTACCGGATCTATGTGCAAAAAATTCTCCGCCACAAACCCCATATTTTAAGCGACAAAGAAGAGCGGCTTGTCGCCCTCCACGCCGAGGGGGAAGGAGCCCCGGCAGAAACTTTTTCGGTGCTGACCAACGTGGATATGGATTTTGGCCAGGTCGATACCCCCGAGGGAACGCGGCCCCTTACCCAGTCCACCTGGACGGTCTTTATGGAAAACCCCGACCGGGAACTCCGCCGCCGGGCCTACGCCGCTTTTTACGGCTGTTTCGATTCCCACAAGACCACGCTGGCAAGCCTCTACTCCGGCTCGGTAAAGCAGGACGCGATTCACGCGCGGGTGCGGAATTTTCCCTCCGCCCGGGCCGCGGCCCTGTTCCCCGACAATGTGCCCGAAGAGGTCTACGATAACCTCATCGCCGCGGTAAGCAATAACCTGGGCCCCCTCCACCGGTACTACGATTTACGGAAGCGGGCGCTGGGCCTTTCGGAACTGCGGCACTACGATGTCTACGCCCCGCTGGTTCCCCAGGCGGCAAAGCGGACAAGCTGGAACGAGGCGGTGGATATGGTCTCCGCGGCCCTGGCCCCGCTGGGGGACGAATATGTGGGAACCCTCCGGTCAGGGCTTTTGGGCCGCTGGGCCGACCGCTATGAAAACAAGGGAAAACGCTCCGGCGCGTTTTCCGCGGGGAGCTATTCAGGCGACCCCTATATCCTGATGAACTACAAGGAAGACGCCATCCGGGACGTGTTCACCCTGGCCCACGAGGGGGGCCATTCCATGCACTCCTGGTACAGCGCCCGGTCCAATCCTTTTATGCAGTACAACTACACGATCTTCGAGGCCGAGGTGGCCAGCACCTTTAACGAGGAACTCCTGTTCCGTTATCTGGAAAAAAATTCCGCCGAAGGGGAACTGAAACTGTATCTCATCAACAAGCGGGCCGACGATCTTCTTTCAACCCTGTACCGCCAAACCATGTTCGCCGAATTTGAAAAAATCACCCACGACCTGGAAGAGGGGGGTACGCCGCTGACGGTGGAAGTCCTCCGTTCCGAATACCGGAAACTGCTGGAAAAATATTTCGGCCCCCGCATGACGCTGGAGCCGGAAAGCGATCTGGAGGGCCTGCGAATCCCCCACTTCTACCGGGCCTTTTACGTGTACAAATACGCCACCGGCGTTTCCGCAGCCCTGGCCCTGGCGGAACGGGTTCCTGCCGGGGGATCGAAGGAACGGGACGATTATTTTTCTTTTTTGAAATCCGGAGGCTCCCGGTTCCCCCTGGATTCTCTTAAACTGGCGGGGGTGGATATGTCGTCCCCCGCACCGGTAGAAGCGGCCTGCCGGGTTTTTGGCCGCCTGGTGGAGGATCTGGAAAAACGGCTGGGATAGGGCGGCGCTTGACCATATCGCCGCGTTCCATATACGTGCGTTGTTTTTTTGTGATACCATCAGGGAACCGCCGGAAACTCCGGCTGGTTTTTCGGTAACTCCGGGGTACGGAAACCGCACCGGATGCCGCATCAAGAACGCCGCCGCCCCAGGCTCCGCCGGGGCTTGTCAGGCAAGGAGGAAAAAATGTCAACCGCCAGGTTTCGGATCTTTGCTTTTTGGGGCTGCCTGGTTTTTTTTACCGGCTGCGGATCTCAGCCAATGACAAAAAACGTTATTAACGATATTGGCGGAATTGTCGACGTAAACAGGCTTCAGTATTATACATCAGCAGACATACGGCTGACCGCCACCGAAAGAGTCAGGGAGTCAAATCTTGACAGAAGAGGCAGCGCCAGCGTCCGGGAAACGGCGTACCGCAATATTGTTATTATCAGCAAAAACACCATGGGCGTTTTGATGGATTCAAATATCGGAGAAGACGGTTTAATGGTGCTGGAAATATGCTTTGAAGAAAAAGCGGAAGACAGCGATAAGCGAATAACATTTAAACAGGATGGGCCGGGTTTGGAGCATAAATTTTATGTTGTCTATACCGATTCCCGGAGACGGCTGATAAAATACGGGGATGCCGAATACAACCTGGAAACAAATACCGGAGACCGGGCGTTTTTGGAAGTAAAAATCAATAAATCGGAACTGGAAAAAGAACGGGTAAGACGGGTGAAGGGAAGAAGGATAGAATACTAACGGCAACATCGCGCCCCCTCTTGGATTTCCCTCCCGGCGGGGGTCTCGACCAGAGGCGTAAAATTCGCTATAGTAAACAGAAGAACCGTTTTTTCAAAGTTTGGCCCTGCCGGGCCGCGGGTTTGAAAAAGCTCAACACAGAATACAAAGAGAGGATGCCATGATTCGCGGCGGAGATATTGTCAAGGGAAGCTGTTTGCTTCAAAAGGGCCAGCCCTACCTGGTGGTGGAACGGGAATTCCATAACCCCGGAAAGGGAACCGCCATTGCCCGGATAAAAATGAAAAGCATCAAAGATGGATCGGTGCTGGCCATGACCATCCCCACCCAGCAGGAAGTGGAGGATGCCCAGGTTGATGTTCACACCTGCCAGTACCAGTATGCGGATCAGGATAACTATCATTTTATGGATACCGAATCCTACGATCAACACGAAGTACCCATCACCGAAATGGCGGACAAAAAATATTACCTTAAAGACGGGGATTCCTATGACCTGACCATTTGGGAAAGCAAGGTGATAGACATCAAAATTCCCTACAAGGTGGTGTTTACCGTCGCCGAATCCGAAAACTACGTCAAGGGGGACACCGTTTCCGGGGCCACAAAACCCATCGTAACCGAAACGGGCCTTACCGTCCGGGTTCCTCTTTTTATCAAACAGGGTGAAAAAATTCTGGTGAACACCGAAACCAACGAATATGTGGAACGGGTGAATTCCTAGCCCCGCCGAATCCTTGTGACGCCGGATTTTTCGCTGGTTGAAGCGTATACTTCAAAAACGACCGGTTTCAAATTCCGGGGTCTGGAACTCCGGTTCGCCCTTTCCCACGGGCTCTTTAGTTCCGCCGGCGTTGACCGGGGTACGGCGCTGCTCCTCAGGGTTCTTTCCCGTGTGTGGGACGAAGATCGGGCGGCGGGCCGCCCACCGCCCCGGCGGATTCTGGATGCGGGCTGCGGCGCGGGGATTATCGCCGTCTGCGCTGCGGCGGCATTGCAAAACATCCCCGGTGGATGGACAGGGACACGCGGCGCGGGGGACGCTGGTTCCCCGGAATTTTACCTCCGCGCCCAGGATCGGGATGAACTGGCCCGGCTTTTTACCGGATATAATGCCCGGATCAACGGCGTTGATTCCGAATGTTTTTCCGCCCATACCGAAGCCCTTCTCTCAAGTCCCCCCGGTTCCCGCTGGGATCTGATCCTCTCCAACATCCCCGCCAAGGCAGGGCGGCCCGTACTGGAAGATTTTGTCCACCGGTCGATTCGTCTGCTGAACCCTGGTGGAAAGGTCCTCATCGTGGCGGTAAACACCCTGGCGGATTTTTTTCGTTCCCAAATCAGCGGGGCCGGGGGACGCCTTGTCCGGGAAGGGGCCGCCGCCCAGGGAGCGGCCGCTCAAAGAGCGGGCGCGGAACATACGGTCTTTGTGTATGCCGCCGGGCCGGGAGCGGAGGGGGAAATTGCCGCCGGGGAACAGCCCCGTTCCCGCCCCGGCGGAGCGGCGGGAGCCGAAACGCCGGGGGTCGAAACGGTGAGGGCCGGGGCGGGCTTTCTCGAAGCCAATCCCTTTTACCGGCGGCAAACGGCGGACTGCGAGCTTGAGGGCGTCCCCCTGCGTTTGGACACGATCCACGGGGCGCCGGGGTTTGACCGCCCCGGCGGCGCGGTGGAGGCGGCGGCCAAACTGACACGCCGTTTGGGGCCCCCGGCCCGGCCCGCCGGAGAAGCCGCCGCGCCGTCCGTCCTGATCCACGAGCCGGATCAGGGCTGGTTTCCCCGCTGGCTTTTGGCCTTTCCGGGCCAGTCTTCTCCGGTAACAGAACTGGTTTTGTCGGGCCGGAACATCCTTGCCCTGGAAGCGGCCCGGCATAACGCGCTACAGGCCCGGCCCCCGGCCCGCGCCGCCGGGGAAACCGCCGCCGGCCCGGTGCTTTCGGTAATTCCCATGGTGGAACTTTCGCCCCGGGGACTGGCCGACTTCACCGAAAACAGCGGCGCTCCGGCGGGCCGCTTCGGTTTTATCGCCGCCTTTCCCGAAACCGTTCCCCGGACAGACCGGCGGGACGCCCTCTGGGAAGGCCTCGCCGCCCTGCTCGCCCCCGGCGGCCTGGCCGTCGTATCCCTGCCCGCCTCAGAAGCGGAACGGTTTGACCGCAAAAAACCGCCGGGCTTTTGCCGCCGGGGGGACCTTAAACGCAAAGGCTTCCGGGCCCTGGCCTACGAAAAAAAGTGAGGAACCGGAAATTACGCCCCGGACTGTTCCGGAACTTCCGTTTTCAGCGGTTCCCCGCATTACGCACGGCAGGGGCGGCTTCCCTTTTTCCCTTTTTCCCTTTTTTTCGCTCTATACCTTGCATTTGAACCAAGAGCGGTGATATTCTTATTAAAGAACGGAAACGGCGTGTGCCCTTCGTTTGCCGGGAAAACCGGGTATTTTTGGGGGGAGGTCCTATGACTATAGTTGAAATGCTGAGGCAAAGCGGTGTATTATCCCTGCTCGGTATGGCGGTTGTTTTTGGTTTTCTGATTATGTTGGTCATTTGCATAACGCTGGCAGGAAAGGTTATCCGGGCCATCGGGGCGGACAAAGACCTGCGGCAGCAGCCGGGGGCTTCCACAGGGGCGCGCGCGCCTGCCGGGGGCGAAAACGGGGCGGTTACCGCGGCTATTTCCGCGGCGGTCAACGAATACGACAAATCACATCCGTGATTCGTTGCGAAGAGCCCATACCCCTTGCGGCAGCCCGTTTGCGGTGAACCGAAGGTTCAAGACTTGTTGATTTTCCTGAGAGTTTCCACCGGAAACTTCACGCCTAAAATGCACATAAACCAATAGGAGAGAATATGCCGAAAGTTAAACTCACCGATCTGGCGCTGCGGGACGCGCATCAGTCCCTGTTCGCCACGCGGATGGTTACCGCCGATATGCTGCCGGTCTGCGGCAAGCTCGATAAAGTGGGATTTTTCGCCCTGGAAGCCTGGGGCGGGGCCACTTTTGACTCCTGTATCCGTTTTTTGAACGAAGATCCCTGGGAACGGCTTAAAAAGCTGAAAGCCGCCCTGCCCAATACGAAGATTATGATGCTCCTGCGGGGACAGAATCTGCTGGGCTACCGCCACTATGCTGATGATGTGGTGGCCAAATTCGTGGAATACGCCGCCAAAGACGGGGTAGATATTTTCCGTATCTTCGACGCGGTGAACGATCCCCGCAACTTCCGGGCCGCTACCGCGGCGGCGAAGAAGACGGGCAAGCATATTCAGGCGGCCATTTCCTACGCCGTAACCCCCTTCCATAC